>JALRDW010000096.1 GCA_023262065.1 Acidimicrobiia bacterium
GTCTACGGCGTGAGCGGCGCCGCCGGGCTCGTCGTGCTCGAACTCCAGAACCGCTCACCCGGAGCGCTCGCCGCCGCGTTCGTGCTGCGGGCCCGGCCGGAGCGTGCGATCCGGCGTGTCGCGCTCGACGGCACCATCCTCGTCGTGGACGGGCGCCCGGCGCTCGTGCTGCCGTTCGCGCCCTCGCGCTGGCTCGTGACGCGGGCGGGGGACCCGGACGCCTTCGACACCGTCGTCGCCGGCGGCGCGGTGACCGGGGAGTTCGTCGAGGTCACCGACCCCGAGGGCCTCGAGGTCGTGCTCATGTACCCACTCGCCCACACCGCCCGCATGCGGATCGCGCTCGCCCTCGGCGAGGCGTGGCCGGACGGGATCGCGCTGGCGGACCTGCCCGGACCGGACGATGTCGCCCGGGGCTGGCAGGTGATGCTCGAGCAGGGCACCCGGGTGGTGCTCCCCGACGACCGGCTCGCCGAGCGGGTGCGCCGGGCCCGGGCCGAGGTGCTGCTCGCCTCGGACACCGCGGACGCGGTCGCCGCGCTCGAGGACTGGGGGTTCGACGCCGAGGCCGAGTACGCGTGGCACGGTCTGCGGCTGCGTGAGCGGCGGGCCGCTCGCCGTCGGCCGGCGGCCCGGGCCGACGGGTGGCCCGACGAGCCGGCGGCGTTCCTCGTCGCACTGCGCCAACTGCTCGTCGCCGATCGAGCGGACGGCGTCGCCCTGCTCGGGGCCTGCCCGCAGGAGTGGTTCGGCCAGGGGATCGAGGTGCACGGTGCACCGACCCGCCACGGCCTCGTGTCGTACGCGCTGCGGTGGCACGGGGCGCGACCGGCGCTGCTCTGGGAGGTGCGCGACGCACCGGGACCCGTCGTCGTGACCTGTCCGGGGCTCGATCCCGCCTTCTCGAGCGCGGAGGCGAGCGGCGAGGCACTGCTCGCCGCGCCGGTCAGTCGGCCAGCAGCAGGCTGACGATCCCGTTCGACCGCACCGCCCGGGAGCCGTCGAAGGCCTCGAGCGGGCGACCGAGCAGGTCGACGACCCACCCGGTGGCCGGTCGCCCATCGAGGAGCACGGTGAGCGTCCGCGCCTCGGGGTGCGGGTTGTACCCGCGCAGGGCGAGTCCGCCCTCCGTGCGGTGCAACGCGCTCACCTCGATGCCCTCGACCGCGAGACGGTTCCCGTGCGGCGGGAGCGAGTCGCCGGGGATCTCCCCCCGTCGGATCCGCTCGAGGGGGACGAGCACGTCGTCGGCCACCCGGGGGAGGTCGGCCGCGGCCCAGTCGCCGCGGTGCGGAACCACCGCGTAGGTGAGCGTGAGCCGCTGGAGCATCTGCGCGCCCTCGACCGGGAGCAGCGGACCGGCTGCGTTCGGCCGGTAGTACATCTCCGAACGCGACAGGTACCCGGTCGACCGGAACAGCGTGAGCGCGAGTTCGGTGCCGTCGCCGACCACCTCGTACTCGAGGAGGCCGTCGTGGACGAGTCCGAGGCCGACCGTGCCGTCGGAGGCGTCGACGAAGCGGCGTGACACCCAGGTCGGGAGCGCGTACTCGTGCGGCGCCCCCTCGGTCTCGAGCCCGCGTTCGACGACCGCGAACGCGCAGTCGGCCCGGGAGCCGGCGACGGGCGCGGGCAACGGGAAGTGCACCCGCACCCGATGGTCGCGCGAGCGGTTCTCGATGTCGTGCTGCACGCGCACGAACGGCTCGCCCGTCCGCAGTTCGAGGGTCGTCACGATCGTGTGGGGGGCGGTGGCCTCGGCCCGGGCGGTGCACCGGCGCTCGTCACCGATCGCATGGGTCGGCCAGTCGACGTCGGTCTCGATCACCGCGCGCGCGAACACCGGACCGGTCTCCGTGATCCGGACCCGCACCGCGGTCGGCGTCTCGACGAGGAAGTCGCCCTTCGGCGGTGAGTAGTTGTAGGTGTCGCCGCCGTCGCCGCCCTCGACGATCCGGCCGAGTCCGGCGGTGGTCACGCCGTCGGCGGTGGTGACGTCGTAGGTCCCCGTGGTCGCGTCGATCGTCAGCGTGAGGTTCTCGTTGTGCAGCGTGAGGCCGGCGGCGCCGACGCCGGTGGCCGGCCCCTCGCCCTCGACCGGCTCGAACGTGCGCCACCCGTACCCGGGGACCTCGTCGGCGGCGAACACGATGCTCCGGGTCGGCTGGCGCATGACCCGGAAGTGGAACCGTGCCTCCGGCCGGGCGGCGGCGAGCGCGGTCAGCTCGGCCCGCATGGGCTCGAGGTCGACGACCCGGGTGTCGGTCGCGACGTGGGTGCGGACCTCGATGTCGCCCTCGCCCTCGGGCATGAGGATCTCGTACCGGGCGATGCGGTACCCGGCGAACTCGGGGCCCCGGGCCATGTCGAGCACGGCGCCCATCATCTCGGCCTTCACCCGGACCCGGAACGCCTCGCCGTCGAGCACGTCGACGGTCTGGGTGGGCCGCGCCGCGCCGCCGCCGACCGGGACGACGTGCACCGGACCCTCGCCCGTGACCCTCGCCGCGACGAGGCCGCCGCGGGACCGGGCCCCCGGGTTCGCCACGACCGTGGCCTCGGCCGGGGCATCGACGCGCACGGCGAGCGCCACGAGCGCGTCACGGGCGAGGCCGTCGCCGATGTGCTGGACCTCGCGGTAGCGGACCTTCACCGCGTCGACGACGTCGTCGGAGGAACACGCGCACGACGAGTCGTGGGCGCTGTTGAGCACGAGGAGTCGCCACGCGATCGCGAGCTCGGCGGCCGCCGCGTACTCCTCGGCCGGGACGAGCGCAGCCTGCAACGGCTCGGCCCGCCGCTCGATGGCCCGTTCGGCCCGGGCACACTCCTGGTGGATGTCGACCCGGTTCGACGCGACGCCCATGAGCACGTTCGAACGCACCCCCGATCGCATCTCGCCCCGCCAGGTGGTGAGACCGTCCGACGGTTGGTCGGCGACGTACTCGGGCAACGAGGTGACGACGAACCGGTACTCGTCCTGGGCGGCGTTGGCGGCGGCGACGACCTCGCCGAGCCAGGGCTGGGGCACCTGGTGGTCGGTGCCGTTCATGAGCAGCAGCCCGCCGCCCGGGAGGCGCGCGTCGCCGAGCTCGCGCTCGTACCCGCGGGCGCGCTCGATGAGGCCCTCGGCCTCGCGGGGCAGGTCGCGCCCGTTCGAGTACGAGCCGACGAGGAACTCGGCGCGCACCCGCGACCCGTCGAGCGCCTCCCACCAGAACGCGGTCTGCTGCACCGCGCTCGGGACGCCGCGCCAGACGACGGTGTGCTCGAGGCCGGCGAGGGCGAGGATCTGGGGCATCTGGGCGACGTGCCCGAACATGTCGGGCAGGTACCCGACCTGCATCGCTCCCCCGAAGCGAGCGGCGCGGGCCATGCCCATCTGGAGGTCGCGCACGATCGTCTCGCCCGACACCATGTACTCGTCCATGAGGATCGCCCACGGTCCGACCCCGAGGCGACCGCTCGAGGCGAGGCGGACGAGGCGCTCCTCGGCCTCGGGGCGCACCTCGAGGTAGTCGTCGATCACCGCGGTCTGGCCGTCGAGCAGGAACCGCGCGTAGGACGGATCGGCCTCGAGGCGGGGGAGGAACTCGTCGAGGATCCGCACGAGGCGGTGGCGGAACTCCTGGAACGGGGCGTACCACTCGCGGTCCCAATGGGTGTGCGGGACGATCCCGACCACGGTGGGAGCGGCGGTGCTGCGGGCCTCGGTGCTCGTCATGGATCGGGACTCTACGGGCGGCGGGCCCCCGCTCCGTGGGTCAGGCAGCGGTCAGATGGGCGTCGTCTCCGGTTCACGGAGCGGAACATCCCGGGAAACGGATCGTCCGTAGGTTGCTCGGCGTCACATCGGTACCCACGAGCGGAACGACCTGCAACGGCGCTGGTCAGGG
>JALRDW010000097.1 GCA_023262065.1 Acidimicrobiia bacterium
CGAGCACCGAGTAGGTCGTGATGCCGGCCGGATCGTCGTCGGACAGGCCGGCGAGCAGGCCGGGACCGACCACCGCGAGCAGGAGCGCGAGCCGGTACCGGCGGCGGAGCACTGCCGTGCCGGACCGGGCCGGACGCCGCCACCGGCGGGGGGTCACGGTCGTGGTCATGGCGTCAGGCCGCGGTCACGCGGAGGAGGGAGGAACCGACGCCACCCACGACCGCGTTCGAAGCGGCGACGGACGGCCCGGTCGTGGCGCAGACCGTGGAACCGGTGGCGCGCCTCGTGCGGGAGTTCCTCGAGGACCCGCGCTGCGGTCCGGTCGCTGAGGGCGAGCGCGACCCGGGCCCCGACCTCCGGGTGCGACGCGTCGAGCGCAGCTGCGGCCCGTGCCGGCGGCACGGTCGCGATCACCTCCGCCGCATGGCCGGTGGAGAGCAGGGCGATGAGGTGCGCGAGTTCACGCTCGTCGAGCCGATGGACCGCAGCTGACGTGCCGGACAGCTGGATCGCGTGGCCACGAGCGCTCGTGAGGTGGAGATCGCGCCAGTCGACGGCCTGCTCGCGCATCCGGTCGGCGCGGGTCCGCAGACCGAGGCGCCGCAGGACGGGCGCGACCCCGACATCGACCGCGACGGCCTCGAGGTGACCGTCGGCGGTGCGAGCGAGCAGCACATCCCCGACCCGCTGCACGCGCCGACCGGCGACGTCCACGATCTGGGTGTCGAGGACGTCACGGACCAGGAGCAGCTGGTCGTCGGCGAGGGGGACCGCTCCTCGCGGGACGGCGACCGGTGCCGCACCGGGACGGAGGTGGACGACGGTGTGCTCGAACGAGGCGACGTCGTGCCACGCGACGAGGCGGGTGATGCGTCGCGTCCCCACGGCGAGCATGTCGACCATGGGGTGAGCGGCGTCGATGCGCAACGCCAGATCGAGTACCCGGCCGAGTGGTCGAGCGTCGGCGGTGTGGACCTCCTGGCCGGTCTCGATCGTCAGCCGCAGCATGCGCCACGAGTGTGCCATGTGCGGGGCGTGGGCGGCCCATGACGTTCCGCCGGTGACGAACGGGATGATTCGGTCCACTCCTGGCGGAGACGTCGAGAGCAGTTCGCTGTCGGTGGTGCGACCTGGCGCCGGCCGGGAGACTGCGGGTCCGGCGGAACCAATCGATCTCCGGGCAGAGGGAGGCGATGGTCGTGCCCCAGACTCCACAGGTGGGAGAACGAGACGTACGACGACCAGTTCGCGGTCGTTCGGCGCTGGTGGGTGTCGATGCGCGCGGCCAAGTCGCCGAGTGGTCCGCGGGAGCCGTTGAACTGCTCGGTCATTCGGCCCGATCCATGGTCGGGATGCCGCTCGCGAGCATCGCCGTTGCACCAGCAACCGCTGAGCGAGTCGCGCGCATGCGGCGCGAGGTGCTCGACGGGGGAGTGGTAGAGGCCGAGAACCGCTGGTTGCAGTGCGCGGACGGACGGACCATCGAGGTGGAGACGGAGGTGTTCCCACTGCTGGATGCGGTGGGGGGCGTCGCGCATGTCACTGTGCTGTTCACGCCGGTGCCCTGCGCGGAATCGGGGCCCGGGGCGGTAGCGGACACGGAGCGGCGGATCGCCGGCCTGGCCGGTGCTCACCGGCTGCGGGAGGTCGAGGTCCGCATCCTCCGCCTGCTCTGCGAGGGGCATCGCGTGCCGACGATCGCGCGCCGGCTGCACTGTGCACCGGGAACGGTCCGCAACAAGTTGTCAGTGCTCTACGCCAAGGTCGGCGTCCGCACCCAGATCGAGCTCGTCGAGCTGCTCGTCGGTGACCGGGTCGCCTGCCGGGTCGATGGACGGGCGCGCCGGGGTGGGGCGAGGGCCGCGTCGAGGTGACGCCGGCCCCCGAGATCCGGACCTGGCCGGTGCTGTCCATCGTCCGGATGGGCCACCCCCGGTGGGGTCCTCTACACTCGGAACCCGCACCACCTGCGCTCGTAGCTCAACGGATAGAGCATTTGACTACGGATCAAAAGGTTGGGGGTTCGAATCCCTCCGAGCGCGCCCACCGATCCGCCCCGGGCTTAGAGCCCGGGGCGGTGTCGCGTCAGAGGCCGTACTCGACGACGACGGGGGCGTGGTCGGACCAGCGTTCGGAGTACGACGGGGCCCGGTCGACCCAGGCGTCCGTCGCGAGCTTCGCGAGGGCGGGCGTGGCGATCTGGTAGTCGATGCGCCAGCCCGCGTCGTTGTCGAAGGCCTTGCCGCGGAAGGACCACCAGGAGTACGGACCGTCCTGGTCCGGGTGGGCGGCACGCACCACGTCGATCCAGCCGAGGTCGTCGAACCAGCGATCGAAGTACGCGCGCTCCTCGGGCAGGAACCCGGCCGACTTGAGGTTGCCCTTCCAGTTCCTGAGGTCGGCCTCGCGGTGGGCGACGTTGAGGTCGCCGGTGAGCAGGACGTGCCCGCCCTCCTCCCGCAGTTCGGTGATGCGCGCGGTGGCCGCCTCGAACCACGCCAACTTCTCGGCCATCTTGGCGGGTGACTCCTCGTCGCCGGTGTGCGCGTACGCGGAGATGACGGTGAGCCGCTTGCGCTTCCCGGTGCGGATGTCGGCCTCGATCCAGCGGCCGTTGTCCGTGAACTCCCGGATGCCGGTGCCGGCGTCGGTCCGGGTGATGGGGCGTCGGCTGGCGA
>JALRDW010000107.1 GCA_023262065.1 Acidimicrobiia bacterium
GGCATACCGTGAATGTCATGAGCACGATGCAGCCCCTGCAGGAACGCAGCTCCCGGCTGTTGAGCGCCGAAGAGGTCGGTCAGGCACTCGGTATCGATGTGTCCACCGTCTACCGGATGGCCGGTGACGGCCGCCTGCCCGCCCGCAAAGTCGGACGCCAATGGCGCTTCCCCGCAGAAGCGGTCATCCCGCCGCCGGCGGCGCATGGGATTGATCCCCAGCTCGCCTTCGCCACCATCGGCATCGCCGCCGACCGCGACCGCGATCGCCAGCAGGGCGGACACGGGGAACGGGATCGGCGTGTCGGCGCTGAGGCGTGCGGTCGTGAACCCGGCGATCCCGGCGATCGCGAGCTGGGCGAGCGAGATCTGGCCGACCCAGCCGGTGAGCACGACGCTGGACAGCGCGATCACCGTGGCGATGAGGGAGACGATGAGGGCGAGCCGCCACGCGCCCCCGAGCGTCAGCATCATCACGGTGGCGACCCCGCCGCCGATGAGGGTCCACCGGACCGGGTGCCGGGGGCGGGGGGCGGCCGGGTGGTACCGCTCCTCCAGCGCGCCGCGCGTGGGCAGCGCGTTGCCGCGCAGCGTGATCGCCACGAGGATGATGATGAAGGGCACCGCCTCCGGGATGCCGGTGCGCGGCAGCCACGACGGCAACCACTGCTCGACCGTCGCGAAGTGGGTGAGCGCGGCCTGCACCATCCCGATGGCGAGCCCGGCGCACGTGGTGACGACGAACGAGGACATCCCGCCGAGCAGGGCCGCAGCCAGCGCCGGAACGACGAGCAGCGAGGTCGACACGACGTCGAGCTGCTTGGTGACGGACCCGATGAGGATCACCGCGACCCCGGCGAGGACCGTTGCGACCATCCAGTTCACCGCGGCGACCCGGTCCGGCGAGATGCCGGTGAGCACCGCCCCCCGCTCGTTCTCGGCGGCGGCGCGGGTGGCGAGCCCGAACCGGGTGTACCGGAACACCGCGGCGAGGACGAGTGCGGTGCCCATCGCGAGCGCGGCGAGGACGAAGCGGTTCGTCGGGACGGCGACACCGAGTACGCGCACCGCACCGGTCGGCAGCAGGTCGCCGATCTGGAACAGCGCGGACCCGCCGCCCCCGCCGAACCGGAGGCGCACCATCTCCTGGAGGTAGAGCAGCAGTCCGAGTGACGCCACGATGCGCGCGAGCGGTGGCGCGGTCCGCAACGGTCGGAAGACGAGGCCGTAGATGACGAGACCCACGAGCGCCGAGAGCAGGACGGTCACCGCGAGCGCGGTCGCCACGGTCGGCCGGTCGATGAGGTGCACCCGGGCCGGGAGCCCGAGGATCGGCAGCACGAGGTCTCCGCTCTGGCGCAGCTCGAAGAACACGAACGCGAGGTAGGTGCCGGTCGCCGCGTGCGCGAAGTTCACGACCCCCGAGGCCCGGAAGGTCAGCACGAGGCCGATCGCGAGGGCGGCGAGCACCCCGCCGGCCCCGAGGCCGACGAGCAGGTACCCACCGTAGGTCCCGATGGTGCGCCCCTACCTCGTCGGCGCCACGAGTGCGCCGACGTCGATCCAACCGCTGCGCTGCACCAGTCCGTCGTCGGTCTTCTGCACGATGACCTGCTGCGGTGAGCACATGGCACCGAGGCCGGGGAGTTGCTCACCGTCGCAGGTGTAGGGGTGGCCCATGAAGGACGGCTCGTCCACGGCCGCCCGGAAGGCCCGCAGGAGCGCCGGTCGGTCGGTGGCCCGATCGCCGAGGGCGATCATCTGCCGGTACAGGTTCATCACCGAGCGGAACGACACCGTCCCGGCCCCGGCCGGATCCAGATCGGGGGCGTACTTCGCGAGGACGAGGTCGTAGAGGCGGGTGTCGGGGTCGGTGGTCCCCGGCTCCGGCAGTTCCTGCTCGATGTTGAAGTAGGCACCGCGGGTGGCCTTCGTCCCGGCGTTCTCGAGGATCTTCGGGGCCGCGCAGGCCCCGGTGAAGAACAGCGACGCCTCGATCCCGAGCTGCTCGGCGGCCCGGAAGGACGGGACGCACCCGGTGTCGGCGGTGCCGACGATGATCGCATCCGCACCGCTCTGGGCGGCGGCGGTGAGCGGGGTGAGGAAGTCGGTCGTGATGATCGGGAACGGCACCATCGTCACCTCGGCGCCGAGCCGTTCCGCAGCGCGCTGTGCGGTCCGGGCGGCGTCGGTGATCGGGCCGTAGTCGCTGTACATGATCGCGACGTGCTCCGACCCGAGATCGTCGATCGCGAAGTCGACGAACCCGAGGAACGCGCCCCAGATCCCGCCGCTGAACTGGAACGAGGTCGGGACGGTCGCCGAGGCGGTGCTCACCGGGATGCCGCCGACGAGCGGGACGCCGTTGTCGCTGAGGACCCGGATGCCGTCACCGAACACGTCGATGCCGCCGGTCACCGCGACCACGTCGCGTTGGATCATCTGCTGCGCGCAGGACTGGGAGCCGGCCGGGGAGAACTGGGTGTCGCAGACCTCGAGCTCGAGCGGTCGGCCGTTCACGCCGCCGAGCTCGGCGTTGATGAACGCGATCGCGGCCTCGTCGGCCCGGGAGAGCTCGGGGAACGCTCCGGCGGCCCCGGTCTCCTGGTTGATCATGCCGATGCGGATTGGCGCGCCCGTGGCCCGGACCGGCGTGTGGTCGATCCGACCGAGGGTCGTGTCGTCCCCGATGCAGGCGACGACGGAGGCCTCCTCGCACTGCGTACCGCCACCGGGCATGCGCCCGGCGTCCTCGTCAGCCGTCGGTGCCGACTCGCTGCAGGCGGCGAGCCCGAGCGCTCCGACCGCGATGAGGGCGAGGCCGACCCTCGCCGCCCGTCCGATGCGCCCGGCCGTCCTTGCGGCTCGCGTTCGCTCCACGATCCCCCCGAATCGTCGTGGCCCCCGTCGTCCGGCCGGGCCCGAGGACGCATCATTCCATCCGGAGGGGGGAGCGCGCGGCCGGGGTGGTACATTCGGAGCCCTATGGCGACGGCTCCGGCGACCTCCAGCACCTCGGGCGCGGCCCGTCGCCGCGCGTGGTGCCCCGCCGTGGCCCGCCGCATCATCGTCATTCCCTAGCGGACGCCGTCCCCCGGCGTTCGCCCCTGACCGTCCACCTCGGTGGGCGGTCTTTCGTTTCCACCGATCCCACCTCCGACCACCGACCAGCCAGGAGCACCACCACCGTGACGCACCGCATCGCCATCATCGGCGGGGACGGCATCGGCCCCGAGGTCATCGGGGCCGCACTCGGCGTCGTCGGGGCGACCGGGGTCGACCTCGCCACCACCGACTACGACCTCGGCGGCCGGCGGTACCTGGCCACCGGCGAGGTCCTCTCCGACGAGACCCTCGAGGAGCTGCGCGGGTTCGATGCGATCCTGCTCGGGGCGGTCGGCACGCCCGAGGTGCCGCCGGGCGTGATCGAGCGGGGCCTGCTGCTCAAGATGCGCTTCGCGCTCGACCTGTACGTGAACCTGCGTCCGTTCGTGGCCGGACCGTCGGCACGCAACGGCGGCGTCGACATGCTCGTGGTGCGCGAGAACACCGAGGGGACCTACGCAGGTGAGGGCGGGTTCCTCCGCAAGGACACCCCGTTCGAGGTCGCGACCCAGGGTTCGGTCAACACCCGGATGGGTGTGGAGCGCTGCGTCCGGTACGCGTTCGACCTCGCGCGCTCCCGGCCGGCCAAGCACCTCACCCTCGTCCACAAGACCAACGTCCTGACCTTCGCGGGCGACCTCTGGCAGCGGGCCTTCGACGCCGTCGCCGCGGAGTACCCGGAGGTCGGCACGGGGTACGAGCACATCGACGCGGCCTGCATCCACTTCGTGGAGCGCCCCGAGCGCTACGACGTCATCGTCACCGACAACCTCTTCGGCGACATCCTCACGGACCTCGGCGGCGGTGGGGCGGATTTCGGGTTCGACGCGATCGTGTACGAGGAACTGGGACGGGCCTGCGTGTCGGGTTTTGGC
>JALRDW010000139.1 GCA_023262065.1 Acidimicrobiia bacterium
CGACGGTCGCGGACGGCGTCCGTGAACGCGCGGAGGACCTCGTCAGCCCGCATCGGCGCGCGGGAGGCGCACGGTGAAGACCGACCCCTCGCCCGGCGTCGAGTCGAGGTCGATCGAGCCGCCGTGCTGGGCCACTGCGAGACGCACGATGGCCAGCCCGAGCCCCGAGCCCCCGACCCGTCGGGTCGAGGACTGGTCGGCCTGCCGGAACGGTTCGAAGATCTCATCGTGGAGCGCCGGATCGATGCCGATCCCCTCGTCGGCGACCGACACGAACACCTCCGCGCCCTCGGGGCGCACCGTCACCCGCACCGTGCCACCCTCGGGCGAGAACTCGATCGCGTTCACCACGAGGTTCGACAGGATCTGCGCGAACCGCATCTCGTCGGCTCGGACGATCGCCGACGCACCGTCGCACTCCAGGGTCACCCCCGCCGTCGCCCCGAGGGGTTCGAGTTCCCGGACGACCGCCGCGGCGGCGGCCGCCGCGTCGACCAGCACGAACTCGAGATCGGCCACGCCGGAACGCAGCCGCTCGACGTCGAGGATCGCGTCGACGAGTCCCTGGAGCCGCCGCGCGTTCGCTGCGGCGATCTCGAGCAGGTCCTGATCCTCGGGGTCGAGGTTCCCGGTGTCCTCGACGAGTGCGAGCGCGCCGGCGACGGCGGCGAGCGGCGTGCGCAGCTCGTGGCTCACCGTGGCAATGAGCTCGTCCTTCATGGCGTCGAACTCGCGGGCCGCGGTGACGTCACGGGCGACGGTCGAGAGGAACTCGACCTCCCCCGTCGGATCCCGGTGTGCGAGGACGAGTTGGGAGACGAGGACCTCCGTGCCGTCCGGGCGGATGAAGGCGCTGTCGCCGAGCCACTCGCCGTGCTCGAGGGCGTGCGGGATCCCCTCGCCCGCCACCCGATCGGCGGCCCAGGCCGGGTGGCACTCCACGATGGGCCGCCCGAGCAGGTCATCGAGCGAACCGAGTCCGAGCATCCGGAGGCCGGCCGGATTGACGTACACGATGTTCGCCGACGCGTCGGAGATGCCGATGAGGTCGCTCGACCCCTCCACGATCCGGGCCAGTCGTGCGTTCGAGGCGGCGGCCTCACGACGCTCCCGCTCGGCCCGGTGAGCCCGCACGACGGCCCCCACGGCGCTCACGAGGGGCTCGAGTCGGGTGAGCAGCGCCTCGTCGTACCCCTCGGGTCGGTTGGCGACACCGAACATCCCGATGAACGCGTCACCGTGGCGGAGCGGAACTCCGAGGAACGCGTCGAGCGCCGGGTGCCCCGCCGGCACACCGCCCGCTCGGGGATCGTGCGGCGCGTCGTTCGCGATCACGACCTCGCCGGTCGCGAGGCAGCGACCGAAGAGCGTGTCGAGGTTCCGGAACTCGAGCCCGAGCTCGCGCTGGGACTCGAAGAACGCTCGGGTCTCGTCGTTCCAGGCGAGGTTCGTGATCGCGTAGGTCTTGAGGTACCGGCTGCCGTCGGAGTCGTGGAGCACCTCACCGATGAACCCGTACTCGCTGTTGGTGATCTCGACGATCCGGTTCAGGAGGAACTCGAAGAACTCGTCGGCCGGGAGCTCGAGGAACAGCTCGTGGATGGCGGTGATGCCGGCCAACAGTTCCTGATCGGTGAACGCGGCGGAGACCGCATCGACCCGCCGGCGTGCCGGGGTCATCGCCCGGCCCCTGCGAGCTCGTGGACCCGGGCCACCAGGGCCTTGGGGTCGAACGGCTTCGTGAGCACGTCGGCGACGCCAGCGGCCCGGTAGGACTCGACGTCGGCGATCTGCGCCCGGGCGGTCAGGAACGCGACCGCCACGACGTCGCCGCCGGGCTGGGCCCGGAGGTGCTGGAGGGTCTCGAGCCCGTCCATGCCCGGCATCATGACGTCGAGGAGCACGACGTCGAACCCGCCACCGGCGAACGCCTCGATCGCTTCGGCGCCGGAGGCGACGACCACGACCTCGAACCCGTCGACCCGCTCGAGTGCGATGCGCAGGAGGGTCCGGATGTCGGGTTCGTCGTCCACCACGAGGATACGGGCCATGGGGCGAGGCTAGCGCCCACCCCGCGGCGCCGGGTCCCGGCCCGCACCTCCTCCCCGTGGTGCGGTAGAACCTCTCCCCGACCGGCCCCGCCGAGGTGGACCGGAACGTCGTTCGGAGGAACCATGCCCGAGGCCGTCATCGTCGCCACCGCCCGCACCCCGATCGGTCGGGCCATGAAGGGTTCGCTCGTCGACTGTCGTCCCGACGACCTCGCGGCGTTCATCGTGCGCACGGCACTGGACAAGGTGCCGAACCTCGACCCGGCCGAGATCGAGGACCTCATGCTCGGCAACGCGCAGCCCGCGGGCGAGCATGGGTACAACATGGCCCGGGTCGTCGCGATGCTCGCCGGCCTGCCGACCGTCCCCGGCGCGACCGTGAACCGCTACTGCTCCTCGTCCCTCCAGACGATCCGCATGGCCGCCCACGCCATCCGTGCGGGCGAGGGGGACGCGTTCATCGCCGCGGGGGTCGAGTGCGTGAGCCGCTTCCCGAAGGGCCGGGCCGACGGCCACCCCGACACGAAGAACCATGCGTTCGACGCGGCCATGGCGCGCACGGCCACCCGGGCCGAGGGCGGGCACGGGACCTGGACGCCACCGGTGGACGGCCCCTCGGACATCTACATCGCCATGGGCGAGACCGCCGAGAACGTCGCCGAGTTCGCCGACGTGCCCCGCGAGCGGATGGACGAGTTCGCAGCGCTGTCCCAGCAGCGTGCGGTGGAGTCCCAGCGCAACGGGTTCTTCGAGCGCGAGATCACCCCGGTCACCACGCCCGACGGCACCGTCGTCAGCGTCGACGACGGCCCGCGGGACGGCACCACGGTCGAGAAGCTCAGTCAGCTCAAGCCCGTCTTCCGGCCGGACGGACGCATCACCGCCGGGAACGCCTGCCCCCTCAACGACGGCGCCGCCGCGGTGATCGTCATGAGCGACACCCGGGCCGAGGCACTCGGCATCACCCCGCTCGCCCGCGTCGTCTCCTCGGGCGTGAGCGCGCTCGACCCCGAGATCATGGGACTCGGCCCGGTCGAGGCGTCGCGGGCCGCCCTGCGTCGCGCCGGCCTCACGATCGACGACATCGATCTCGTCGAGATCAACGAGGCCTTCGCCGCGCAGGTCATCCCCTCGGCCGACCAGCTCGGGATCCCGTGGGAGAAGCTCAACGTGAACGGCGGCGGCATCGCGCTCGGTCACCCGTTCGGCATGACCGGGGCCCGCATCATGACCACCCTGCTCAACGGCCTCGAGGATCGCGGCGGTCGCTACGGTCTCGAGACGATGTGCGTCGGTGGCGGTCAGGGCATGGCCATGGTGGTCGAGCGACTGTCCTGAGGCCGGGGACCCGTCAGACCGGGGGCCGACCCCGGAAGGGTCGGAGGCTCCAGTTCCACCGGAACCGGCGACCGCGCACCAGGTACTGCGGCAGCGTGTCGGGGCCGCACGACGCGGTGCCGAGCCCGCGCATGCGGGCGTCGACGTGGAGGTGGGTGACGCGCTCGCGCGCGAGGTCCACGTCGTGCTCGGCCGCGTCGAGCGCGGCCACCGAGTGGTCGAGCGCCGAGAACCCGAACGGCTCCGGCGCGGTGACGAGCAGACCCCGCTCCCCGTCCGAGATCGCGACCCAGCGGGTGTCGGTGTGGTGCCCGTGCTCCTGGGGTCGCACGTAGGGCACGTACTGCTCGGCCACAGTCGAGGCGTACCGCCCGAGGTGGGCACCACGGGCCCGGTCCGGGTACGACTCGTGCGGGCCGCGGCCGTACCACTCGACCCGGTCGAACGATCCCGGGAGCGTGAGGACCGTGCCGACCCGCGGGAGGTCGTCACAGCGCCCGGGCACGGCGAGGGACTCGGCGAAGGTGATCACGCCCTCGGGCGTGATCGTGACGCGGCGACGGTGCGCGAACACGAGCCCGCCCAGGCCGTGCCAATGCACGAGGTGGTCGACGACCGGTGAACCCTCCCGCATCCGGGCCCGGGTGGAGATCACCTCGGGCTCGAGCCGGTCCAGGCCCCACCGCCGCCACCGTCCGGCCGGGGTCGGCATCCCTGCCATCGGACGGACGCCGTCGTTGTCGGTCGGCGCTCGGAACAACGAGAGCACCGGGCCGGCCTCGACCAGCGCGACGCCGTCGACCTCGAGGTCGGTGAGGCCGGCCGGACCACCGCCGAAGCGCGTCACCACGCCGTTCGACCAGTCGACGCCCTCGTGGGACACCGCGAGGGCGACCGCGGCGAGTGCGCGTCGCTCGGGCCGCACCGCGATCGGGAGCTGGAGGTGCGCGACCTCGAACCCGCGCTCGCACCAGTCGGTCGCCCGGGCCGTGCGGAACCGCACGGACAGCACGAGCTCACCGGTGACCTCGCGCGGGATCTCCACGGGGAGGTCCCAGGGCACGGTCGAACCGGGCGCGACCGAGGGCAGCGGCGCGCGCCCGCCGGCGACGCGGCCGCCGTCGGCCAGCACGGCCCACTCGGCGCGCAGGTCGCCGAGGTCGGTGAAGTCGCGCCGGTTGGTGAGGCGCAGCCGGCCCTGCCGAGCACCGTTCGCGCCGCGCGCCTCGATCCGCACGGGCGCCGCGAGGTGCTTGTGCTCCTCCAACGCGGGTTTCGGAGTGCGGTCCGGCCACACGACGCCGTCGAGGCAGAACGAGAACGCGTCGGTCGGATCGCCGAAGTCGCCGCCGTAGGCGTACCGCCGGGTGCCGTCGGCCATGGTCTGGCGCAGACCGTGGTCCCAGAACTCCCAGATGAACCCGCCCTGGAGTCCGTGGTGGGTCTCGATGGCGTCCCAGTACTCACCGAGCGTGCCGTTGGAGTTGCCCATCGCATGGCTGTACTCGCACATGATGAGCGGCAGGTCGCCGTTGACCTTCGTGGTGCCGGTCCGGGCCCAATCGACGATGTCGGCGATCTCCGGGTACATCGGGCACACGAGGTCGGTGACGGTCTGGGGCCGGTCCCACCAGCCCATGATCGCCCCCTCGTAGTGGAGCGGCCGGCTGGGGTCGTGACGACGGATCCACGCGCCGAGCGCGTCGTGCGCCGCACCGTAACCGCTCTCGTTGCCGAGCGACCAGCAGATGACCGAGGGGTGGTTGCGGTCGCGCCGCACCATGCGCGCGCCGCGGTCGACCCACGCCGCCACGTAGCGCGGGTCGTGACAGAGCGAGGTGATGAAGGCGTGGCTCTCGATGTTCGCCTCGTCGATGACGTACAGGCCGAGTTCATCGCAGAGGTCGTAGAACTCGGGCGCGTTCGGCGAGTGCGAGGTGCGCACCGCGTTGAACCCGAAGCGCTTCATGAGCACGAGGTCGGCCCGCATCTGCTCGACGGTCACGACGCGCCCCGTGTCGGGATCGAAGTCGTGCCGGTTGACGCCCCGGATGAGCACCGGGCGACCGTTGATGAGGAGTTCGCGCCTCCGAACCTCGACCCGGCGGAACCCGACGTGCTGCGCGGTGACCTCGTGGACCGCCCCGTCGGGGTCGAGCAGCGTGACGAGCAGCCGGTAGCGGTTCGGGGCCTCACTCGACCACGCCCGGACCCGGGGGACCTCCGTCGCGAGGCGCACGAACGCCCCCTCGTAGAGGTACGGGTAGGTGTGGCCCGGGACCTCGCCGGTGAGCGGCGTGCGGGTGATCCGGCGACCCTCGAGCGTCTCGAGCACCGCCTCCACGCGCCAACCCGCCCGGTCGGCCCCGTCCGGGAAGCCGACGTGCACCGTGGCCTCGAGGGTGCCCGTGACCAGATCGTCGGCGAGTCCGGCCGTCACCTCGACGTCGGCGACATGGACCATCGGGGTCGAGAGGAGGTGAACGCTGCGGTGGATGCCACCGTGCCACCACTGGTCCTGGTCCTCGACGTAGGACGCGTCGGACCAGCGCACGACCATCGCGGCGAGCGTGTGCCGACCGCCCGGCCGCACGTGGTCGGTGACATCGAACTCCGACGCGAGGCGGGAGTCCTTGGCGACACCGATCGGCGTGCCGTCGATCCAGACCATGAGCACGCTCTCGGCACCACCGACCTGGAGCACGACGCGGCGACCGCGCCACGAGCGCGGCACCGAGAAGGTGGTCCGGTACAACCCGGTCGGGTTGTCGTCGGGCACCGCCGGCGGTTGCAGGTCGAAGGGCATCGCGATGTTCGTGTAGATCGGCATGGAGAAGCCCTGCATCGTGAAGCAGCCGGGCACCGTGACCTCGCGCCAGCGCGCGTCACGGAAGGTCGGACCCTGCCAGCCCCGCGGCGCGGCCTCGGGACGCTCGACGCCGTGGAAGCGCCACGTGCCGTCGAGGCTGCGGACCCACGGCGAGTCCGGGAGTGCGGCGCCGGTGCCGGCGCGGGCGGCCTCGACGTCCGAGTGGCTCCAGGCGGGCGTGCGCATCGGCAGCCGGCCGATGCCGGTGACCTCCGGTTCGCGCCAGGGCGCCGCGCCCACCGCCGGCCACGCCGTCATCAGGACGCGCCGTACACCGGGGTGGGGGCGGGTGCCTCCGCGAGGAGCTCAGCCACGACCGGCCCGAGTTCGGCCGGGTCCCAGCGATCGCCCTTGTCCCGCAGCGGGCCGTGCTGCCAGCCGTCGGCGACGCTCACGGTGCCGCCCTCGACCTCGAAGACGCGGCCCGTGACGCCCGCGCTCTCGGCGCTGCCCAGCCACACGACGAGCGGCGCAACGTTCTCGGGCGCCATGAGGTCGAACGAGTCGTCCTCGGGCTTGGCCATCGTCTCGGCGAAGACCTGCTCGGTCATGCGGGTGCGGGCCGCCGGTGCAATCGCGTTGGCGGTGACGCCGTACCGGCCCAGCTCAGCCGACTGCACGAGGGTCATCGCCGCGATTCCGGCCTTGGCCGCGCTGTAGGCGCCCTGACCGACGCTGCCCATCAGGCCCGCGCCGCTCGAGGTGTTGATGATGCGGGCGTCGACCGGCGCACCGTTCTTCGACTGCTCACGCCAGAAGGCGCTCGCGAACCGCGCCGTCGCGAAGTGGCCCTTGAGGTGCACGCGGATCACCGCGTCCCACTCCTCCTCGCTGCTCGAGAAGAGCATGCGGTCCCGTAGGAAGCCTGCGTTGTTCACGAGCACGTCGAGACCGCCGAAGGTGTCGATCGCGCACTGCACGAGCGCCTGCGCGTCGGCCCAGTCGGCGACGTCGGAGCCGTTCGCGACGGCCTCGCCACCCATGGCCCGGATCGCGTCGACGACCTCACCGGCCGGACCCGAGGACGACCCGCTGCCGTCGAGCTCGGCGCCGAGGTCGTTCACGACGACCTTCGCGCCCTGGCGCGCGAACTCGAGCGCGTGACCGCGGCCGATGCCCCGGCCCGCGCCGGTGACGATGACGATGCGGCCCTCACAGATGCCGGGCATGGGACTCCTCGGGTGGTGCTCGAACGACGGGACGGGGATGACGCCCTCCGGGGCGGGGACCGCCCGGGAGCGGCGGTTACGGTACCCCCATGCACTACGGCGTCACCATGTTCATGACCGACCGCACGATGGGCCCGGCGGCCCTCGCCCGAGCGGTCGAGGAGCGCGGGCTCCACTCGCTCTACCTGCCCGAGCACACCCACATCCCGGTGAGCCGGCGCACCCCGCCCCCCACCGGTGACGCCGAGCTCAAGGACGAGTACAAGCGCACCCTCGACCCGCTCGTGGCCCTCGCGATGGCGGCGGCCGTGACCGACCGCATCCTCCTCGGCACCGGGATCGCGCTCATCGCGCAGCGCGAGCCGATCGTGACCGCCAAGGCGATCGCCACGCTCGACCTCGAGTCGCAGGGCCGGTTCGTGCTCGGCATCGGCTTCGGCTGGAACGAGGACGAGCTCGAGGACCACGGGTTCACGATGCCCCAGCGCCGCGACGTCACGCGGGAGCGCATGCTCGCGATGCGCGAACTCTGGACCGAGGACGTCGCCGAGTTCCACGGCGAGCACGTCGACTTCGCGCCGTCGTGGTCGTGGCCGAAGCCGTACGGCGCGCCCGAGCGCCCCGGACCCCCGGTGCTCATCGGCGGCGCGGCCGGCCCGAAGCTGTTCGCCCACATCGCCGAGTACGCGGACGGGTGGATCCCGATCGGCGGCGCCGGCGTGCGCAAGGCGCTCCCCGACCTGCACCGGGCGATGGAGGACCGCGGCCGCGATCCGCAGAGCCTGCGCATCGTGCCGTTCGGCACGCTCCCGGACCCCGGCAAGCTCGACTACTACGAGTCGATCGGCATCACCGAGATCGTCCTGCGGGTCGAGGGCGGCGCCGCGGACGCGGTGCTCCCGGTCCTCGACGAGTTCGCGGCGTACCTCGACCGGTAGCCGGGGGGGCCGCCCGCCGCTACAGGCGCTCGAGGATCGTGACGTTGGCCTGTCCGCCGCCCTCGCACATGGTCTGGAGGCCGTAGCGGCCACCCGTGCGCTCGAGCTCGTGGAGCAGGGTCGTCATGAGGCGGGTGCCGGTGGCGCCCAACGGGTGACCGAGGGCGATCGCGCCGCCGTTCGGGTTCACCCGGGCCGGGTC
>JALRDW010000236.1 GCA_023262065.1 Acidimicrobiia bacterium
CCTCGAGCAGCACGAGCGTGCCGAGGCGCACGTCGGGGACGTCGCGGGCGAGGGCCCCGAGGGTGACGATCGGCTCGAACATGCCCCCGGGTTCGGTGGGGCCGCCGTACTTGGCGACATCCCACACGAGGTGATCGGCGAGCCAGAGCGAGTCGACCCCGACGGCGGCGGCGTGCCGGGCCGAGGCCAGGAGCGTGCCGTAGGTGATGGGCGACTCGCCCCCGATCGAGAAGTCGTGCTGGGGCAGGGCGAATCCGATGCGCACGCCGGCGAGCCTACGTCAGCGATCCCTGCGGGCTCCGGGGCGCCGTAGCCTCGTCCCGTGCTCGAGTGCGTCGTGAACATCTCCGAGGGTCGGGACGACCTCGTCATCGCCACCATCGCCGGGTCGTGCGGTCGGACACTGATCGACGTGCACACCGATGCCGACCACCACCGCAGCGTGCTGACCCTGTGCGGCCCGAACGAGGCCGACGCGCCGCTCGCCGCTCGGGCGCTCACCGATGCGGCCGCGTCGCGCATCGATCTCGCCCGACACCGCGGGGTGCACCCGCGCCTCGGTGCGGTCGACGTCGTCCCATTCGTCGCACTCGATCCGACCACCGACGACTCGGCGGTCGCCGCCGCCCGGGCCTTCGCATCGTGGATCGCGGACGCCCACGGGGTGCCCGCCTTCCTCTACGGAACCGCCGACCCGGCGGGCCGGACCCTGCCCGAGGTCCGCCGGGACGCGTTCGGGCACCGCCGGCCGGACCACGGTCCGGCGGTGCCGCACCCGCGCCTCGGCGCGGTCGCGGTCGGGGCGCGACCACCGCTGGTCGCGATCAACGTCGAGGTGGAGGGGCCCGACCTCGACCTCGTGCGACGGGTGGCCGGCGCGGTGCGGGAACGGGACGGCGGGCTCCCGGGTGTGCGGGCCCTCGGGCTCGAGCTCCCCGCGGCCGGCACCACGCAGGTGAGCATGAACCTCGTCGACCTCGCCCGCACCGGCATCGAGACCGCCTGCACCGAGGTCGAGCGACACGTCACGGCGGCGGGCGGACGGGTACGGCGGATCGAGCTCGTCGGTCTCGTCCCGGCGGCGGCCCGCGACGCGTGCAGCGCCTCGTTCCTCGAACGCAGCGGGATCACCGAGGCGCACACCGTCGAGGCGCGGGTGCGCGGGCGCGGGCGGACACCGGGTGCGGTGACGGGATCGTGACGGCGCCGGTGGACGGCGCGTCGGATCAGACGGCGGAGGCGGCGGCGCGCCGGGCGAGCGCCCGTTGACGCCGGAGACGACGACGCTCCCGCTCGGAGAGGCCGCCCCAGATGCCGAACTTCTCGCCGTTGTCGAGCGCGTACTCGAGGCAGTCGGCCTTCACCTCGCACCCACCGCACACGGCCTTGGCCTCACGGGTGGAGGCGCCGCGCTCCGGGAAGAAGAGATCCGGGTCGACGCCCAGGCAGTTGGCGCGCTCCTGCCAGCGACGGTCCGTACCGTCCGCGGCGTTCACCAACTGCGTGATCATGGATACCTCGCGCACCGGCCGTCCCCCTCGCTCTCGACGCCGATGTAATTACAGACGTGTCACTCTGCCCGACGGGAACCCCCGCTGGCAAGGTGGGATTCTCGCGGCTCCACGCGCGGGAATCGCGGATACCCCACTCGAGCCACAATAACCACACCAGTCACACGATCCGGGTCACCCCGGCCACACCCGCCCACGAGGTGCCCGATGGACACGCCGAACCTGCTCGTCGTCGAGGGCGACATCACCGTCCAGCGCGTCGACGCCATCGTGAACGCGGCCAACGATCGACTCGCCGCAGGCGGTGGCGTCTGCGGGGCGATCTTCGCGGCGGCCGGACCCGGCCTGGCCGAGGCCTGTGACGCCGTGGCTCCCTGCCCGACCGGGGAGGCCCGGACCACCCCCGGGTACGGGCTCCCGGCACCCTGGATCATCCACGCCGTCGGCCCGATCTGGCGCGGCGGCACCGCCGGCGAACCGGACCTGCTCGCCAGTGCCTACCGGGCCGCGCTCGACGCCGCCGTCCGGGTCGGGGCGCGGTCGATCGCGTTCCCGGCGATCAGCACCGGCATCTACGGCTACCCGCTCGAGGCCGCCGCCGGCATCGCGGTGAGGGCCTGCGCCGCCGCGCCCGAGGGCATCGATGAGGTCCGGTTCGTGTGCTTCGACCCGACGACCGCCGACGTCCTCCGCGGTGCGCTCGACGAGCTCCGCCGCTAGACCCGCACCCGGGGTTCGGGGATCGCGAGGACCTCGCGGATCTGCTCCACGAGGTGATCGGGGGCGTACGGCTTCGTGACGTACCGGTCGGCCCCCAGGTCCCGGGCGCGGTCCTGGTCCGCCGCCGCGGTCTTGGCGGAGCACACGATGATCCGCGGCCGCCGGGGTCGCATCCCGACCTCGGACAGCACGAACCACCCGTCGAGCACCGGCATCATGATGTCGAGGAGGACCACGTCCGGGTGCTCCTCGTCGATGCGCCGGAGCGCGGTCTCCCCATCGGCCGCCAGCGACGGCTCGAAGCCCGAGGCCTCGAGGATGACGCGCAGCGAGAGCAGCACGTCCGGTTCGTCGTCGACGATGAGCACCTTCGGCCTAACGGACATCTGCGGCCTCCCTCCACTCGTCGGCCGGCACGTGCAGGGCCACGCGGAAGGCGGCACCGCCGCCCGGCGCGTCGTCCACCCACACGTGGCCACCGCTGGACTCCACGACCCCCCGCACGATCGACAACCCGAGGCCGAGGCCCGGCTGCACCCCGTTGGGGTCCGCACGGTAGAAGCGCTCGAAGATGCGCTCCCGGTCCTCGAGCGGCACGCCGGGCCCACGGTCGATGACCGAGAGGACCACGTGCTCCTGTTCCTGCGCGAGCGTCACGGTGACCGGCGCCGATCCGTACTTGTGCGCGTTCTCGATGAGGTTCCCGACGACCCGTCGCAGCCCCTCCGGATCGGCACGCACCTCGTAATGCTCGGGCGCGTCGACCGTGACCGGGTGACCCGCCAACTGTGCGTCGAGCGCCGCGAGGCGGACGAGAGCACCGAGGTCGACCTTGCGCAGCAGCGGCGGCTCCTCGGCTGCGCCGTCCACGGCCGCCTGCTCGCGCTCCATGCGGGCCGAGGCGAGGATCTCCTCGACCATGCCCTGGAGCCGCAGGGCCTGCCGCTCGATGACGTCGAGCAGCTCGGTGCGCTGGGCCCGGTCCTCGACGAGGCGCGAGGCCGCCACCGCACCCCGGATCGAGGTGAGGGGGGTGCGCAGCTCGTGACTGACCGAGGCCACGAACTGGCTCTTCATCCGGTCCGTCTCGACGAGCTGCGCGACGTGGGCCTTCTCGGCCTCGTACAGCCCGGCCTTCGCGATCGCGGCGGCCACCGGCTCGGCGAACAGGCTGAAGGTCTGCAGGTCGTAGTCGTCGAAGGTGACCGGCTCGCCCGCGTTCACGTTGAGCACACCGAGCAGCGTCCCGCGGTTCACGAGCGGCACCGACATCGCGCTCGTCGTCGGGGACTCGCGGTCGTCGTCGGCCCGGAGGCCGAGGTTCGCGGCGTCGCCGTTCACGAGCAGCGGCTCCCGGGTCTGGGCCACGCGTCCGGCCACCGACTCACCGACCCGCACCCGGGCGTCGCGGAACAGGTGACCGCCGCGCACCGCCACGACCCTCAGGTACCCATCGTCGTCGAGCAGCATCACCGAACCGCTGCGGGCGCCGAGGAGCCCGAGCGCGTTCGCCAGGATCGCGTCGAGGACCTCGTCGAGCTCGAGCGCCGAGTTCAGCGCCTTGCCGGCCGCGCTCAGTGCCCGGTTCATGTCGAGTCGCTTCGAGTAGGCGGCGTTGAGCACGCGCTCGTCCGTGAGCATGCGGAGCAGTCGGTGGAGGTGCAGCTCCTTCTCGACCGCGTAGAGCACGAACCCGATGCCGAGGACCGCCACCGCGCCCCAGAGCACCCACTGGCTCGAACCGAACAGCGAGTTGCTGCCCGCCATCGCAGCGAGCGCGGACGCACCGGCGAGCGCCACGATGACGACCGCGGTCAACGACCACAACTGCATCCGCCGCTTCTCGATGGAATCCAGGGTGGGGGCCGTGCGCCGGGACATGCCCGCGCCCCGCGCCTCCTGCCTGATCCGCTGGTTGATCTCTCCCGGGAGCCTGTCCATCTCCCGTACCGCCTCTCGTCAGCCCAACCCGCGACCCCGTGTCGCAAGGGCCCTATCGGCCCCGCGGCGGGCCACCTTGACCCCATCTGGAGGGAACTTCGCGGTGTGAC
>JALRDW010000052.1 GCA_023262065.1 Acidimicrobiia bacterium
GCCGGTCCGTCGAACGCGTCGCGGCCCTCGAAGTCCGGAATCAGCGGACGGTGCAACTGCCCGACGGCGCTCACGAGCAGCTCCGCCTCGACGGTGCGCTCCCCCTTCGCCGTACGCACGTCCACCCGCCATACCCGCGCCGCGTCGTCCCACCGTGCGCCGAGCACGTCGGATCCGAACTCGATGTGCTCGGTGATGCCGAGGCGATCGGCCACGTCACGGAAGTAGTCGAGCAGCACCGGCTGGGTCGAGAACTGCTGAGCCCAGTCGAACCCGGTCGCGAACGAGTACGAGTAGAGGTGGTTCGGCACGTCGACCCGGCACCCCGGGTACCGGTTGTCGCGCCACGTTCCGCCGAGATCCGCGGCGCGTTCGAGGATGTGCACCTCGACCCCGGCCTGGCCGAGCCGGTGGGCCGCGGCGATCCCGGACATGCCCGCACCGACGATCACGGCCCGGACGCGGCGGCCCGGCGCGACGGCGTCGACCGACCAGCGTGGCGCACGCGGGTCCTCACCCGGCAGCGCGAGCTCCTCGCGCAGCATCGCGAAGGTCCGCTCCCCCACGGCCTCGCCGAAGCAGAACTCCATCGCCCGGCGGAGCGTGACGTCGTCGATCGTGGGCGACGGCCCGTTGGCGTCGAGGTCGGCGAGCGCCTCGTCGCACATGCGACGAGCGAGTTCCTGTTGCGCGTCGTCGAGGCCGCCCTGGGGCTCGAGTCGTCGTGCAGGGTCGAGGGTGAGTTCCGGACGCAGCAGATCGTGTCGACCCGTCACCACGGCGAGGGCGGCGAGCAGCGGCGGCAGGGCGACGTCCGTGAGGTTCCGCACGGCAGTGAGCATAGGTCGCGGGACCAACGGGACGAATCGGTCACCGCGCCGCGAATCGCCTCGAAGATGTGACTTCCTGCCGTGCCGCATGCCAGGACGCCTCGCTACGTTGGCGTCGGCAGGGAGCCGGCCGCACGCGCCGAGCACGAACAGTCGGGAAGCACGACCATGGAACGAGTTCCGGCGATGACGGACACCCGCATCGACCACCGCGACCGAGAGTTCTTCGAGCGCGCGCCCGTCCTCGCCGCCATCGCCACACTCGACGGACACTTGGCACGGGTCGGTGGACCGTGGACCGAACTGCTCGGATGGACCCCCGCCGAACTGACGAGCCGCCCGTTCATCGAGTTCGTCCATCCCGACGACATCGGCGGCACGATCGCCGAGATGGTCCGCCTCAACGAGGGACTCCCGAGCGCTGCGTTCCGGAACCGGTACCGGACCCGGAGCGGGGCGTGGGTGTGGCTGCAGTGGCACGCACGGGTCGATGAGGACGGCACGATCCGGGCCGTGGCGAGCGACGTCACGGAGGTGATCGAGAAGGAACTCGAACTCGACCGCCGGCGACGGATCTTCGAGGTCGTGACCGCTTACCAGCAGCGAGCGTTCACCGACGACCGAGCCACCGCGGGTCTGCCGACCGCCCTCGCCGGATCCGCTGCGATCATCCGTGCGACCGGTGCGGCCGCCATGGTCCTCGGCGCCTCCGACGCCGGCGAGCGGTACGTCGAGATGCTCGCTGCGCACGGGGGACCCGAGTTCTGCGCGCCGGGTGAACGTCGCGCCGTCATCGAGGGGATCGATCACGCACCGGGCCGCCTGCCGACGGTGCTCGAGGCGGCCAGCATCGTGGCGCGGTTCGGTCGACCGATCATCACGTCGTACACCGACGGTCATGTCACGCGGTCGCCGGGCGAGCTGCTGGCGATCCCCATCGGGCGGGAGCAGCCCTCGGGGATCGCGATCTACACGCGGGACGTCGGCTCGTTCACGATCAGCGACATCGAGGTGCTGACCCCCCTGCTCGGCGCCTTCGCAGCGGCGATCGACCGCGACCGCACCCACGACTTCGCCGACGAGGTCTCGGCGGAGGTCACACGCCTCTCCTCGATGCTCGGCGCGATGCTCGAGCGCTCGGAGTTCACCGTGGTCGTGACGGACACGCAGGGCCGGATCGAGAACATGAACGAGACCGCAGCCCGGACCCTCGGCAGCCGCACCGCGTCCGAGGAGCACTGGCACCTGGACCGGTTGCTGGCCCCCGGGGTGAGCCACGGCTCGCTGATCGCGAAGCTCCCCGAGTTCGAGGGTCACGGCACCGAGAGTGAGTGGACCTTCGTCGACGCCACCGGTCGCTCCGTCGAGCTCGTGGTCTCGGCGAGCCCGATCTTCGCGTCCGACGGGACGCTACGAGGGTGGATGCTCATCGGGCGCCCGACGGAGGAGCGCGACCGAGCGGAACGCGACCGGCTCGAGCGGGCTCGGCTGAACGCGCAGGTCGAACTGCTCCAGCGCCGTGAGCGTCACCTCGCCGCGCTCACCGAGGCCACGCAGTACGTCGTCGCCAGCCACACGCACCGCGAGGCGCTCGACGTGATCGACCACTTCCTCCCCGTGGCCTTCGGACCGGGGGTCGCGCGACTGCTCCGGGTGCACGGAAGCGAACGGATCGGGCAGCACCCCGATCCCAACGTGCTGCACCCGAGCGACTGCTGGGCGATCCGCACCGGTCGCGCGTTCCACAGCGCACTCGGTGCGCGCGTCCGCTGCCCCCACCTCGATACGGACGTCGAGGCCGTGTGCGCACCGCTCGGCGACGGGCAGCAGTGGACGGGGATCGTGGTCATGCGGACGGGCGGGACCGAGGACGTGGCCGATGCGGCTGCCGCCGCCGCACTGCTCGACGACGTCGCCCGGCAGCTCTCGAACGCCCTGGCCAACCTCCGACTGCGACGCGCCCTCGAGGAGCAGGCGTTCCTCGACCCGCTCACGGGCGTCGGCAATCGACGTGCGGCCGACGATGCACTCGCCACCGCGATCACTCGGGCCCGCAGTCACCACGAGCCGTTCGCCGTGGTGATGGTCGACCTCGACGAGTTCAAGGCCGTGAACGACGAGCACGGGCACGAGGTCGGCGATCAGGTGCTCCAGCGGTTCGCGGAGTTCCTGCGTCACCACACCCGGGAGGACGATGCGGTCACCCGCATCGGCGGCGAGGAGTTCCTCCTGATCCTGCGCGACATCCCACCGGACGCGCTCGGGCCGATGCTCGAGGGCCTCCGGGCCGGCGTCGCTCAGCTCGTCGCGCACCCGTCGGTCCGCATCACCGCATCCTTCGGTGCCGTCCACACCGCGACGGCACCGTGCACCGCCGACGACCTCGTCGGCGCCGCGGATGCGCGCCTCTACGCGGCGAAGCACGGGGGCCGCAACCGGGTGGAGATCACCGGACTCGATCGTGGGGACCGCCTCGGGAGCCCGCGGTGAGCCCGGGGATCGCGTTCCGCGATGCTGCGCTGCTCGTCGTCGATGGCGACGCGACGATCGTCGACGCGAACGAACGGGCCGCCACGCTGTTCGGCACCACCACCCTCATCGGGGCCCCGGTCGGTGCGTTCCTCCCGGGGCTCGATGCACCCGAGGGATCCGACGGCACTGGATCGGCGGGCACGGCGACCGGTCGCACCGCAGGGGGCGAATCGGTGCCCGTGGTCGCGACCCGGATGCCGCTGGGCGAGCGGACCGTGTACGCCATCGTCGACCTGCGGGATCCGAACACGGTTCGCGACGCGTTCACCGCCGGGATGTCCCTGCCGAGTCGGCTCATCGACGCGCTCGACGTCGGCGTCGTCGTGCAGGTGGGTGGCGAGATCGTGTCCGCCAACGCGGCCGCGGCGAGGACGCTGGGGCTCAGCCTGGACGGACTGCTCGGCCGGACGAGCGTGGACCCGCGGTGGCACGCGGTCCGGGAGGACGGCTCCCCGTTCCCCGGCGAGGCCCATCCTGCGATGGTGGCACTCCGCACCGGGGAGCAGGCCCTCGCGGTGATGGGGGTGCACACCCCCGACGGGGATCTGCGATGGATCGACGTCGACGCCAAGCCACTCATCCGTGAGGGTGAACGCGTCGTCGCGACGTTCACCCACTTCGTCGACATCACGGCACAGCGGCGCGCCGACGCCGAACGGAACGCCGCGTTGATCCGGTACGAGGCACTCCTCGCGGATGCATCGGACGCCGTGGTGGTCGTCGAGCCGGACGGGACGATCCTCTATGCCGGCCCGTCGTCCGGCCACGCCCTCGCCCGCCCGGCGGCGGGGCTCGAGCGGACGAGCCTGCTCGCGCTGGCGAGCGCGGACGACCGCCCCGAACTCGCCCGCGCACTCGAGCAGTGCGCCGCGCAACCCGCCGCACGCACCGCGACCACCGTCGCGATCGACACGCCGGGTGGCGGTCGCCGCTCGTTCGAGATCCGGATCCGGAACGCCGTCGACGTACCCGAGGTCGGCGCACTCGTCGTGACGCTCACCGATGTCCACGATCGGGTCGAAGCCGTGGAGCGCCTACGCGCCGTGAACGAGGAACTGCAGGCCCGCCTCGCCGAGCGGGACGAGGAGCATCGCATCGACCGCGAACTGGCGGACGCCACCGAACTCCTCAGTCACTGCGAGAACGGGATCGAGACCGAGGGCGTGGTGTGGGCCGCTGCGAGTGCGGTCTTCCGGGATCTGCCGGTGACCCTCCTGCGGGCGACCGACGGACCGACCGCACTCGAGGTCGTGGAGACCACGGATCCCGCATCGAGCGAGATCGATGCGGACGAGTGCTGGGCGATGCGGACCCACCACGTGCACGAGAGCCGGCCGCCCGACGGCCTCGCCTGTCGGCACCTCGCCGATGACGCCGGCCCGACGATCTGCATCCCGCTCGGCCTCGCCACCCGACCGTACGGCCTCCTCGTGGTCGGCGACGGGAATGCCCACCTCGCCCATGCCCGCTCGTTCGCCGACCGCCTCGGTCCGTTCCTCGCACGCACCGTCTCCGCCGTCGGCTGACGGACGCGGCTACGGTCCGCGTGCATGTCGGACCACCGCGGGCACCAGTACCACGTCGTCGACGAGCACCTGGCCGCGGCGGCGCACCTGCACCTGACCCGTCTGGACCACGACGGGTTCGTCGGCGAGCGCGAGGGCATCGGGCACCACGCGGTGCACCAGGCCTCCTCGATCGACGCACTGCTGAAGGGCGCGTACGACGGGGACCTCACGCTCGGCGAACTGCTGGAGCAGGGCGACCTCGGTCTCGGCACCGTGCAGGCGCTGGACGGTGAGCTCGTCGTGCTCGACGGCGAGTGCTTCCAGGTCACGGTCGACGGCACGGTGCACCGGCCGCCGCGCTCGATGCGCACCCCGTTCGCCGTCGTGTGCCGGTTCGAGGCGCACGTCGATGAACCACTCGACGGGCGCCACACCCTCGAGGCCATCACCGAACGGATCGACGAGGTCGCCCGTGACCACGCGGGCGACCTCGGGCCCGCGCCGATCCTCGCCGTCCGGATCGACGGGCGCTTCGCCGAGGTCGACCTGCGGAGCGTGCCCCGACAGACCCCGCCCTACCCGCCGCTCGGCGATGTCGTCGAGCACCAGCACGCATGGCGGGCCGTCGCCGCCGACCCGGTCGGCATCGCCGGGACCCTCGTCGGGTTCCGATTCCCGCCGGAGGCCCAGGGCGTCGAGGTCGCCGGGTACCACCTGCACTTCCTCTCCGAGGACCGCACGATCGGGGGCCACGTCACCGGGGCCGACCTCCTCGGAGGACGGCTCCGACTCGACGGCACCACCGAGCTCCACCTCGAGGTCCCGGCCGGGGTCGTCGTGGCGGATGCCGACACCTCCGAGGCGACGGCCGCGGTCATCCGGCGGGTCGAGGGCGGCTGACCCGGATCAGGCGGACTCCGCGGCCGCGTGCAGCGACCGCAGCCGCTCCCGGGCCCGGTTGACCCGCGACCGGATCGTGCCGACGGGGCACCCGCACACCTCGGCGGCCTCGGCGTACTCGAGGCCCATCACCACGGTGAGCACGAACGCGCACCGCTGGTCCGGGTCCAGACCGTCGAGGAGATCGAGCACGGCGACCTCCTGGTCGGGGCCCGCCGTGTGGTCCGGGCGCGGTGCCCGGAGCGTGTCGAGGCGTCGCCGTCGGACGCGACGGCGCACGTGGTCCGCGCAGACGTTCCGGGCGATCCCGAACAGCCAGGCCCGGAACGGGGCGTCACCCCGGTACCGGTCGAGGGCGTCGACCGCCCGCAGGTAGGTGTCCTGGGCGAGGTCCTCGGCCTCGCCGGCGGACCCCAGGTGGGCGCAGAGCCGCAGGACGTCGGCCTGGGTCGCCCGGACGAGGGCGGTGAGCGCCCGATCGTCACCGAGGCGGGCGGCGGCGGCGAGTTCGGCCAGGTGGCGATCGTCCATCGGCCACCGAACCTATCCGCCCGACCGGGTGGCCCGGCGGCGGACGAATCCGCCGACCCCCGGAACTCCGGGGCCGGTTCGCACGACAGAGAGGGCATGGATCGACCCCTCGCACCGCCCCGGGACCTCGCCGCCCGGGTCACCGCGGCCGCCGCCCGGCGGGACCGCGACGCCGTGCGCGGCGCGCTCCGCATCGGCCTCGTGCTCGTGGCGGTCGCCGAGTTGGTGATCGCGGTGCCGGGCCTCATCCTCGGTCACGGGCTCGGCCACCCCGACCCCGACCACATCGTGCGCCACGCATCGGCGTTCGCGATCGCCTATGCGATCGGACTCCTGTTCATCGCCCATCGACCGGCGCGCGCCCGCGCGTTCGTGCCGCTCACCATTGCGCTCGCCGTCGCGGTGGTCGTCGGCACGGTCGGCGACGTCATCGCCGACGGCGTCGAGGCGGCCTACGAGTTCCAGCACCTGCTCGAACTGGCCGGCATGGCGCTGGTCTGGATCCTCGCGAGCCGACCGCTCTGGGCTCGACCCACCGCCATGTCGCCGGCGACCGGCCCCGGAACCGCCGGGGACGACGGGACACCGAAGGCCTCCGTGCTCCGGCTCCCCGAGCGGACCGAGGCACCGCACGGAGTGCGCCGGAGCGGCTGACGCGATCACGGTCCGACGCTGCGGCGGACGGACCGACGAGGGGTTGTGGCCGGGGAGTTCTGCCCGGAGCCCCGGCCACACCACCTCGAACCCTCAGCCCCGCACCACGGCCCACGCGAGCGCGAACGCCGTCGCGTTCACACCGGCATGGAACACGAACGGCGCGACGAGGCTCCGGCCCCGGATCCGCAGCCACGAGAACACGAGCCCCGCTCCCGTCATCGCCGCGACCATGGCCACCACGAGCAGCACCTCTCCGAGCGCCGTCGCGTCGGCGGTCGCCTCGTTGCTCCCGAGGGTCGAGAGGGTCGGCGCCACGTGCCAGAGGCCGAACACGACGGAGGAGGCTGCGGCCGCCCGCCATTCGGTCGTCCGACGGGCCGCGATGGAGAACAGCACCCCACGGAACACGACCTCCTCGAGCAGGGCGGTGCCCAGCGGGATGACGATGAGCACCTGCCGCACCATGGCGCCCACCCCGACCTCGGCCCGGTCGTCCCGGAGCAGCCCACGGGTCGCCGGGACCAGGGCGACGACCACCAGGACCGCGGCGACCCCGGCCCATGCGGCGAGTCCGAACCGCAGTCCGCGACCCACCTCGGATCGCTCGAGGCCGAGTTCCCGGGCCGTGAGTCCACCGCCGAGTGCGGCGACGAGCACGGTGACGCCGAGCGCACCGTTCACCCACGGGTGGGCGGCCGACGGCAGCCACAGCGACCGGCCGGCGACGAACCAGGCCAGCGCCACGACCACCGCGGCCGGGGCGACCCACCGCCGCCGGAGGAACGGCGGGATCACCCGCCCGGCTGGGGCGGGAACGCGGCGAGTCGCTCCGACAACGCGACCGTGTCGGCCCGGGTCCAGCCGTCCGGTGCGGCCACCGCCGCCCAGGCCTCGGGCCAGGCACCGTCGTAGTTGTGGCCGTGCCCCGGTGGCGTCGAGAACCCGGCGATGAGGTCGGCCGAGGTCTGGCCCCAGGTCACGATCGGGAACCAGTGCGCGCGATCCGGCACGTCGTACCCGCGCGGACCCTGCAGCCATGCGGGTCGCTCGTAGGCCGAACTCCAGTTCCACCAACCGACCGGGTCGGATGCGTGCTGTTGGTAGACGACCGGCTGCCCGGCGACCCCGAGCAGCGAGCGACGACCGTTGGTGAACACCACGGTGCGACCGTCACCGACCCGCGGGCGCCAGGTCGGCGAACCCGCGTCGCGGTCGAGGACGAGCGGGGTACGGATCGGGTTCGACCAGGTCGGACCAACCCACAGGGCCCCGTCGGTGCCGTCGACGATGGCGCCGACCGAACGATCCGGCGTCGACCCGTCGAACGCGTGCTCCGACCCGAAGGAACCGAGACTCTCCCCGAACACCATGAGCTCCGGGCGCGTCGCGGCGGGCTCACGCAGCCACCGCGCGTACACCGCGTCGTACAGGGCTCGTCCGGCCTCGGACGCCTTATCGAGGTCGACGAGGAACGAGATCCACGACGGGAGGTACGAGTACTGGATGCCCACGATCGCGGTGTCGCCACCGTTGAGCGCCTCGAGCGAGCGGGCCGAACGCGGGTTGATCCATCCGGTACCGGTCGTCGTGGCCACCACCAGCACCCGCCGATCGAAGGCTCCGGTGCGCTCGAGTTCACGCACGGCCAGCCGGGCCCGGGCCGTTGCGCTGTCCGCCGACTGCAGACCCGCGTAGACCCGGATCGGTTGGCGCACCGGCGTGCCCGGGGCGACGAGCGTCTCGAGCTGGGCCGGAGTCGTCACCCCGCCGGTGAAGGTCCGGCCCTGGAAGCCGAGGGTGTCCCATGGGACGAGCGAGCCGGGTCCACCGGAGACCGACGGGGTCGTCGGCCGAAGGATGCCGGGTTCGGTCTCGTCATCGACCGTGCTGTAGGCGGAGTTCGCCATCTCGACGAGCCGGTCGAACACGAAGTCCTGACCCACGAACGAGAGGAACCCGACGGTGAGCAGGACCGTGGTGAGGAACGCGAGCCAGTCCGGGAACACGGCGGCGACCCCGCGGTGCACGGCCACCGCGCCCTGCCCGACCAAGCGGCCGACGACGACGAACACCAGGAGCAGGACCGCACCGAGGATGAGGACCGGGATGTAGTCACTGCGCTGGATGAGGGGCATGTCGACGAGTTCGCGTTGGTCGTTCTGCCAGTTCGCCCACACCACCGCACCGACGAGGACCGCCACGGCCCAGGCCGACCACACCAGTCGCCGACCGAGACCGGTGTCGAGCGCGCCGAGGCCCATCCGAGAGCGAACCCACCCGAGGATCACCGAGGCGGACGCGCCGATCGCGTACCCGATCGCGGTGCACGCCCCGCACAGCAACGCCTGCACCGCCCACGCACGCGGGAGGAGCGTCGGGTTGAGGGACTCCCAGAAGAACACGACCGCGACGAGGAGGCCGAGCAGGCGCGGGCGCATGCGGAGCCGGTCGCGGAGGCGGATGTGGACCTCGGGGGTGGTCGCCTGGATCGCCGTCAGCATGGTCCGCTCCTCGGTCCGCGTCCCCCGGGAGGCTAGTGACCGGTCCGGCCTCCGGGGGTGACATCGTTCGGGTCGCCGAGGTCGCAGGAAGCCCCGTCCTCGACCTCGGCCTCGCGCAGGAGCGCTTCGAGTTCGAGGTCGATGCGCTCGTCCGGGTCGAGCTCCACCCCGTCGAGCGCACCGCGGACGTACGCATCGCGGACCATCGCGGCGCGGGTCGCGTCGACCTCCGGGTCCAGGTCCTCAGCGGGCGCGTCGGCGACGATGGCGGCGACGGCGGCTCGGGTGTGCTCGAAGGTGATGCGGTTGAACTCCGCGTCGACCGCCATGACGTCATCGACGTCGACGGACAGGGCGCGCTCGGCGAACCGCGACAGCCTGTGGGCGATGCGCGCGGTCGCCAGGAGGGCCCGGATGAGAGCCGCGCCCTCGTCGCGGGCCTCGTCGAGGTACCCGTCGAGGACGAGGTCGATGGCCTCGTCGTCCTCGTGCGCGCACGCCAGGACGAGCGAGCGCGCCACACCCGCAGCAGCCTCCTCCTCGTCGATGGTCGTCGGGTCGCAGCCGAGGCGGGCGAGCACCTCGGCCGGGTCGACGCGCGGCCAGGCCTCGGGTCGGTCGGCGGGGTCCTGGAAGGGCATGCGGTGGTCGGTCACGGGCGGCTCCTCTCGGGTCACGGGGACGAGTTCGAGCGCGCCGGGCCGCGCCGGCCGTGGGGACCGGTGGAAACCTCGGGACGCTCGCTCCCCCGGACCCGTCGTTCGGTGGCCGCCCGCACGGTGGGGCCGACGCTTGGACGCGGCACGCGCTCGGGCGTGCAGACGGGTTCGGTGGACTTCCCCCAACCTATGGAGGGGGTCGGACATTCCCGCCCGGACCAACGCCACGGCCGCTCCCGACCCGCCTCAGTGGGTCGGGCGGGGGGCCGTGATGAGCTCGACCCCGGGCGGAACCCCTGTGACCGCGGCGGGCGGGGCGGGCTGGGTGGACGCCGGGTCCTCAGCGATGCTCATGCGCCCCGGTGGGTCACGAGCGCGAACGGGGTCGCCGCGAGCAGCAGGAGGTCCGCGATGGGTCCGACGCGGTCGATGTAGTCGAGATCGTCGTCGACGCACGCGTGCATCGGGACGTCACCGCGCGACCGGACCTGCCAGAGCCCGGTGAGTCCGGGGCGCACCGAATGGCGCTCGTGCTGCCAGTCCTCGTAGCGGGCCACCACGTGCACGAGCTCCGGCCGTGGCCCGACGAGGCTCATGTCGCCCCGCACGACGTTGACCAGTTGCGGCAGCTCGTCGAGGCTCCAGCGCCGCAGGCGACGACCGAGCGGGGTGTGGCGCGGGTCGTGGACGGCCTTGTGCTCCCGCCGCCGGTCGTCGGTGACCGGTACCGCGCGCCTCCTGCGGTCCGGGAGCATCGTGCGGAACTTCAGGACCTCGAACCGCCGGCCGCCGAGACCCACGCGTTCCTGCCGGTACAGCACCGGCGCGCCGAGGGCGAGGCGCACGGCGAGCGCCACCGCGCCGAGGACCGGTGCGAGCAGGACCAGGAGCGTGACCGCGATCGCCCGGTCGAGGCACGGCTTCACGATGCGCACGTAGCGCGAGCGGTGGGTGGGCACCCAGGGGATCGCGATCGGCGGGTGCGGGGACGGCACCGAACGCAGGTCCCGACGGCGCCGATGCCGTCCGGCCCGCATCGAGGGCGGGACCGGCGCCGGACCCGGCGACGGGACGACGGGCGTGGGCACGGTGTTGCGGTGGTGACGGTTGCTCACGATCGCGCCCCTCAGTCCCGGACGTCGTCCGCGCACAGCGCACGACGCCGGGGCTCGAGCGCCGCGAGGTCCACGACACCGTCGGTGGCGCGGGGCAGGACCTCGTCGCGCCGGACCTCGACGAACAGGTGCTCGAAGAGTCGATCCGACACCACGAGGGCCTCGGACGAACCCGGTACGCCGCGCGGTGCGGCGAGGACCCACGCGTTGCGGCCGATCATCATCGGACCGAACGCCGAGCAACGCAGGATCTCCCCGGTCGAGCCCCGCCGCGCCAGCAACGGCACGCGCAGGGTGCACTCCGTGAGGTACCGGTCGGGTTGGATCGCCATCGTTCCTCCTGGTCGTCTCATCGCCCGGACCTCGCCGCAGCGCGGGGTCGGGGTGGATCGGGCGCCTCCCCGACCACGACGCACCGGGGGCAGGGTGGGTCGTCGGTCGAGGAGGTCACCCGAACCGTTGCGTCGGTGCCCGACCGCCTGCGGCGGCGGACACCACGGCGAACGGATCGGTGGGTCAGTCGTGCGCCACCGGGATCTGCTGGGCCGCGGACTCCTCGGCGGCAGGCAACGGCACCGTCACCTCGAGGATCCCGTTGCGGTAGGCCGCCCGGATCGTGCCCGGGTCGACCGCCGCGGGGAGCGAGATCGATCGGGTGAACGCGCCGTACCGGAACTCGGTGCGGAAGCCCTCATGCGCGTGGGTCTCGGTGCGGTGGCGACGCTCACCGTGGATCGTGAGCACACCGTCCTCGACCGACACCGCGATGTCCCGATCGGGGTCGACCCCGGGGATCTCGGCCCGCACGACGAGGTCACCGTCGATCCGGCACTGCTCGACCCGCAGGAGGTCGGCCGATCCCCACGGGGTCTCGGCCCACATCGCGGGCCGCCGCAGCAGCCAGTCGGCCCACCGGAACGGGGCGCGCAGCTCGTCGACGAGCGGGGTGTGTTCGAGTGTCGTCATCGTCGGACCTCCGAGGGTCGATGGGTTCGGTGGGCGGTGTTCCACGGTCACCGCAGGGTCAGGCGTAGGTACGCGAGTGAGCCGGACTCACGACGAGCACGGGGCACCCGGCGAGGTGGACGACCCGCATCGCGACGTTGCCGGCGATCAGCCGCTCCGCCCCCGTCGGCGAGTGGGTCCCGACCACCACGAGCCCGGCTCCGATGGTGTCGGCGCGCACCGCGAGCTCGTTGGCCGGGTCATGGTTCTCGATGAAGTGCGATCGCACCGTGATCGTCCGGGGTCCGGCCAGCGCATCGATCCGGGCGGCGACGCGTTCGTGCTCCTCGGCCGCCGGGTTGTGGACCCGCAGCGGGTTGACCACCGACACCAACTCGATCCGCGCGTGTCGGATCCGAGCCCACATCGCAGCCATCGCGATCCGGGCGTCGTCGGTCTCGTGCTCGTCGATGCCGAGCACCACGGGACCCGCACCGGTGCGCATCACCCGACTCCCGTCGGCCCGCGGCCCGACCACGAGGACCGGTCCCGCATGGTCGGCGAGGACCTGCTCCGCGACGCTCCCCAACACCAGGTGGCGCACGGCACCCCGCCCGTGACTCGCCATGACGACGATCGCTCGCCCGTCCTCGCCGGCGACGAGCGTGATGGCTGCGGCCGCTCCGCGGTCGGTCACCACGAGGCACTCAGCCTCCTGGTGACCGTGGGCCACCGCGCGGGACCGCAGGTAGGAGCGGGTCGCATCGATGTCCCCACCGTCCTCGTTGCTCCCGACGAGGACGATGCGCGCGCCGAACGTCTCGGCCGTCTCCACGGCGTGCGGCAACGCGCGCTCGGCGAACTCCGAACCGTCGAGGGGTACGACGACGGTCGTGGGTGTCGCGAGCACCGGCTCCATCGGCTCGATCACCTCGAATCCCCTCCCCGTCATGCCTTCGGCCGGTGCACGTGCACCACGTAGGCGTCGGACCCCGGGTAGAAGGAGGACTCGTGACCATCGTCCCACCGGACCCGGTAGTGCTCGCCGGCCTCGTTGGCGACCACGGCGAGGATCTCGCCGCGGCGGGGTGGCGCCCCGACCTCGACACTGTCCACCACGATCGCGTCCCCGACTGTCGCATGCATCGAACGATCCCTCTCCCGTCTCAGTGCGATCCGCCGAGCGGGTGCGGTCCCGAGCCGGAGCCCGGGACCGCACCCGCTGGTTGACGTCACATCCTCGTC
>JALRDW010000030.1 GCA_023262065.1 Acidimicrobiia bacterium
CGACACCGTTCGTGCCGTCGATGCCGTCAGCACCAGCAGCACCGGTCGCACCCGTCGCACCGTCAGCACCGTTCGTGCCGTCGACACCGTTCACACCGTCGACACCGTTCGTGCCGGCCGGACCCTGAGCACCAGCGGCACCGTCGGCACCCTGAGCACCGGTCGCACCCGTCGCACCCGTCGCACCCGCAGGACCCTGCGGACCCTCGGGACCAACCGGACCCTGCTCACCCTGGATGCCCTGAGCACCGTCAGCACCAGCAGCACCGGTCGCACCCGTCGCACCCACGTACATCGCGCCGGCCTCACCCTGAGCGCCGACCGCACCGTCGATGCCGGTCGGACCGGTCGGGCCCTGGGCGCCCTGAGCGCCGGTGGCGCCCGCCGGACCCTGCGGGCCGGCCGGGCCAGCCGGACCCTGCGCACCGGCAGCACCGGTGACGCCTGTCGCGCCGGTCGCACCCTTGGCACCCTGTGCTCCAGCGGCACCAGTGGTACCCGTCGCACCCGTCGCACCCGTGACCGACGCGCCCGTCGCACCCTTGGCACCGGTCGCACCAGTCGCACCCGCTGCACCGGTAGCACCCGTCTTACCGGCGAGGCCGTTCGCACCGGTCGCACCGGTCGCACCCTGTGCGCCCGTCGCACCCTTGGCACCTGCGGGACCCGTCGCACCCTTCACGCCGGTGGCACCGCTCGCACCCGTCGGACCTGTGATCGCGGGGCCGGTCGGACCCGTCGCACCCTTCAGACCGGTCGCACCCGTCGCACCCGTCGCACCGGTGGCACCCGTCGCACCCGCCAGACCCTGGGGCCCAACCGGACCGGCAGGGCCGGTCGCACCCGTCGCCCCGGCCTCTCCGGTCGCCCCCGTCGCCCCGGTCTCTCCGGTCGCACCCGTCGCCCCGGTCGGACCGGCGAGACCCTGGGCACCGGTCGGCCCGGCGTACCCACCGATGGGCAGTGGCACCTCGTCGACGGAGCATCCCGACACGTCGACCGCGACGTGCGTCACCGTCCCGTCCACCATGTTGAAGCAGAGCCACCCGCTCGTCGACGGGCCGTAGTCAGCCGACCGCAGCGACACGGACAAGCGGTTCGCCGAGGCGGCACCGGCTGCGGTGGCCGGTCCAGCAGCGAGTGCGGCAGCACTCAGCGTGGCGATGACGATCGAACGCTTGCTCGACATCAGGACTACTCCCTGTGGTGGAAATGTGGTCTACGGGTGCCCGAGAGCCCCCAAGATGTCGCACAGGGTGAGATCCGCTCATCACCAATCTTTAGGATCCTTCACTTCAAGAGGAGATCCTGAGGTTGTCGGTCGGCCCACGCCGGGCGCAGGGTCACGGACGGTGACGATCGACGGCGAGCCGACCCGCCTGCGAAGGGGTCGTTCATCGAGGAGGCCGATGAAGGGCTCGGTACCCTGCCCGTCCACGCCGAACCCGGAGTTTCCCAGTGGCCGAGACCGTCACCACCTTCTGCCGCATCTGCGAGTCGCTGTGCGGCCTCGAGGTCACCGTCGAGGACGGGGCGATCACCCGCATCCGGCCCGACGACGACCACGTGGCCACCGCCGGGTTCGCGTGCATCAAGGGCGTGAAGCAGCACCGGCTCTACGCGTCACCCGACCGGCTCCGGTTCCCGATGCGGCGCACCGGTGAGACCTGGGACCGGGTGTCGTGGGAGTCCGCCGAGTCCGAGATCGGCGAGAAGGTGCGTGCCATCGTCGCCGAGCACGGCCCGGACGCCGTCGCCATGTACGTGGGGACCGCCGCCGGCTTCAGCGTGCTCCACCCCATCTTCGCCCAGGGGTTCATGGACGGGCTCGGATCGAGGTCGATGTTCGCCAGCGCCACCCAGGACTGCGCGAACAAGTTCGCAGCGGCCCGTGAGATCTACGGCTTCCCGTTCACCCAGCCGGTGCCGGACGTCGACCGCACCGAGTGTCTCGTCATCGTCGGCGCGAACCCGGTGGTGTCGAAGTGGTCCTTCCTCCAGGTCGCCGACCCGAAGAAGCGTCTCCGCGAGATCGCCCAACGCGGTGGTCGCGTCATCGTCGTCGACCCGCGCCGCACGGAGACCGCGAAGTCCGCGACCGACCACGTGTTCATCCGGCCTGACACGGACGTCTTCTTCTACCTGTCGTTCCTCCATGAGCTCATCGCGATCGATGGCATCGACCGTGGCCTCGTGGACGCCCACACCACCGGGTTCGATGCGGTCGCCGCACTCTGCGCTCCGTGGACCCCGGAGCGCACCGCCGAGATCACCGGTATCGACCCGGCGACGCTGCGCAGCGTGGTCGCAGCGTTCAGCACTGCGGGGGCCGCCGCCATGTACTCGTCGACCGGCGTGAACATGGGCTCCAACGGCGTGCTCGGCTTCTGGCTGCAGGAGGTCATCAACGCCGTCTCCGGGAACCTCGACCGTCCGGGCGGCACCGTCGTCGGCAAGGGCATCTTCGACTTCGCGAAGTTCGGGAAGCGCACCGGGACGCTCATGAGCGACGATGTGTCGCGGGTCGGGGGCTTCCGCAAGACCAACGACGCGTTCCCCGGCGGGATCCTGGCCGACGAGATCCTCACCACCGGGCCGGGCCAGATCCGAGCGCTGTTCGTCACCGGCGGCAATCCGCTCCTCACCATGGCGAACGCCGGACGCCTCAAGGAGGCGTTCGAGTCCCTCGAACTGCTCGTGACGGTCGACATCTACCGGAACGAGACCGGATCGCTCGCGCACTACACGTTGCCCGCCACCGATCCGCTGCAGCGAGCAGATCTCCCGTTCATCTTCCCGCTGGTGCTCGGCATGCAGTCGCGTCCGTACCTGCAGGCGACACGGGCGGTCGTCGAGCCCCGGGATGACCAGCGCGACGAGGCCTCCATCTACCTCGCGCTCGGGAAGGCCTGCGGCGCGCCGATCTTCGGATCGAAGCCGGCCCAACGCTTCCTCGAGCGCATGGCGGCGAAGCACGCACGCAAGCAGGGACTCCCCCGCCCGACGGTGCCCGCCGAGAAGGTGCTGAACGCGCTGCTCCGGGTGTCGCGCCAGGGGTCGTTCAAGAACCTGCTCGCCTCACCGCACGGCGTGCGCCGGCCGGATCTTCCGGCCGGTTCCTTCCTCGGGGCGCGCATCGTCACCGACGACGGTCGGGTCCACCTCGCCCCTGAGCGCCTCATGACCCGGGCCTCCAGCCTCGACGCGGAGTTCGACGCCGCCCGGGCTCGGGCCGGCCGTCTCCTCCTCATCTCGAAGCGGCACGTGAAGACCCACAACTCGTGGACCCACAACCACGAGGAGATGGTCGCGAACGACTTCACCACGAACCACCTCTACCTCCACCCGGACGACGCCGCGCGCCTCGGTCTCGTCGACGACGCGCTCGCCGACGTGGCCAGCGAGACGGCCACCGTCCGGATCCCGGTTCGCACGATCGACGACCTCATGCCCGGCGTGTGCGCGATGCCGCACGGGTGGGGCCACCAGCACGCGACGGGCCTGTCGGTGGCATCGCGCACGACCGGCGTCAACGTGAACCTGCTCGTGGCCGACGGTCCGAACGCCGTGGACCCGGCCTCGGGCATGTCACACCTCACCGGGATCCCGGTCGAGGTCACGCCGGCGGCTGGCCCCCTCGACCCGACGTCGTGGTCCGGGATCACCCCGGGCGACCGGGGCGCACTGCGCCCATGAACCGTCGGGTCAGCGCTTCGTCGCGAGCGGATGCGCCTCGAAGAACCGCCACATGATCTCGTTGGCGTCGATCGTCATGGTGGTGCGACCGACGATGGCGCTGACCCCGGCGGAGAACTCGCTGCCCGGCCAGGTGTGGCCGCCGTCGGTGATGCGGTGGAGCTGCACGTCGGACCGAGCCCGGCACCCGGAGTAGGAGATGCGGGTCACGTCGCTCGACACCTTCTTCGAACGGGCCGTGGTCCCGCACCCGTTGCGCTTGGCCCAGGCCTTCGTGATGCGCGGGACGCTCGGACCGGCGGTCGCCTCCTTCGGCAGACCACCGGAGTCGCTGAGGCGCTTGCCCGACCCGTCGGCGGCCGGGAGGTTGAGCGCGGCGTCGCCGAGTCCTCCGGTGTAGGAGACGAAGTCGTCGTCGGTGCCGTGGAACGCGACCACCGGCACCGGACGCGCGGGCTTGCAACCCTTCGGGGTCTGGATCCCGGCGACCGGCGCCGCGGCTGCGAACCGGTCGGCGGCGGTGCACGCGAGCGCGCTCGTCATGAACCCACCGTTCGACAGGCCGGTGACGAAGACCCGATTGCGATCGATGCACCGCTCGGACTCGATCTGATCCAGCATCGCCTCGATGAACGCGATGTCGGGGCTCGTCTCCAGCGCGGTGTCCCAGCGCGGCACGGGACCCTGACCCTGCGGGGTGATGGTGATGAACCCCTCGGTCTCCCCGAGCTTCGACAACGCGCTCATGAGTCGGTGCACGGTGGCGCCCTCGCTGTAGCCATGCAGATCGACCACCAGGGGCACCGGCTTGGACCCGGTCGCCGTCGTCGGCACGTTCTCGTAGTACCAGCGGGTCGCGTACTCACCGGTCTGCCCGGGAACGCTGACCCGCACCTCGGTGTCCACCGTGCGGGCCGGGTCGATGGCGCGCGGCGAGGAGCACCCGGCGGACGGACGGGCCTTGACCTTGGCCGCGGCCGTCGCCGCCCCTGCGGGCGAGACCACCGCGAGCGTGCCCGCGGCGATGAGCACTGCGAACGAGGTACGGACGATGCGGTGTCGCATGGTGCTCCCCGGGTGGCCGAGCGCCCGGTGCGCCCGTCTGCGGCGGGGAGCCTACGGCGAGATCCCTGCCGTCGCCCGACGGGACCGCGTGTCCGACCCCCCTGCGACGATCTCGGCGTACCCCGGAGGACACGGGACACCCACTCGGGCGCACCCGATCCCCTCGATCAGGAGGCACCGCCACCACCACGACCCGAACCGCCATCGCACTGTCCACCGCCGGATCGTCCGCGTGCGACGCGGCCCGCGACCTGCTCGCCGGGACCGGTCTGCGCACGATCCTCCGGCACTACGCCGAGCCGCTCGATCCGGAGGCGCCCGTGATCGGCGTGCCCGACCTCGTCGTGATCGTTCGAGCACTCGAGGAGCACGCACACACCGCGCTGGCCGCCGCCGACCGGGCCACCGCACTCGTCGGTGCCGCCGAGCATGGCGATGCGATCGACGAGGACGCGCTCGCTGCAGCGGTCGAGGAGGCTGAGGGTGCCACCGACGCAACGCGGCGGTGCGTCCGTGCCCTCGCCACGTGCGTGCTCGGTGCGACCTCCCAGCAGGGTGCCTCGGATGCCGTGCACCTGCACGAGCACGCCGCCAGCCTCGCCATCGTGGAGGCGGCCGAGGAGATCCGCCTCGCGGAGGACGCCTGGCCGGTGCTCGCCGCCACCCGGGCCGAGCTCGTGACCGAGGTCGCCGGCATCTGCTGCCGACTCCTCCTCGAGGAGGCGGACGACGAGCACACGCTCGTGAGTTGGGAACTCCCGAACGGGGC
>JALRDW010000076.1 GCA_023262065.1 Acidimicrobiia bacterium
ACGTGTCGAACGACATGACGATCGCTCAGGAGGAGATCTTCGGCCCGGTGCTGTCGATCATCACCTACAAGGACGACGACGACGCCGTGCGCATCGCCAACGACGTCGACTACGGCCTCCACGCCGGGGTGTACTCGGCGGACCGCGACCGGGCCATCGGGGTGGCTCGACGCATCGAGGCCGGGCAGGTCGACATCAACGGCCCGCAGTTCAACATCAAGGCGCCGTTCGGCGGGTACAAGCAGTCCGGACTGGGCCGCGAGTACGGGACCTACGGTCTCGAGGAGTTCCTCGAAGTGAAGTCCCTGCAGATCCCGCTCGGCTGAGCGGACCGTCTCCGGAACGTGCGGGGCCCGGCCGAACGGCCGGGCCCCGTCGCGTCCGTGGTCAGAGGGTCGGTCGGTCGGGGGCGCTCCCGTCCAGATCCTCGGCGATGACCTCGAGATCGAAACGGTCGAGGCAGTCCTCGCACCGGTACGGCGCCCAGTCGCCCTCGGCGTACGGGGCCTCGGGGTCGGCGATCTGGAGCAGGTGGGCGCGCCCGCCGCACTCCACGCAGACGATGATCGAGGCCGGTTGGCTCGCCGGGGATGTCACGCGGGCGAGCCGGGTGCGGTGAGCGGCCACGGGCGGGCCCGTTCGAACGCGAAGGCGCAGTCGAGCAGCCACTCCTCCCGGTGGTGGGGTGCGAGGACCTGCAGGCCCACCGGCAGGCCCCGGACCTGCCCGGCCGGGATGCTCACCGCAGGATTGCCGTAGATGTTGGACGGGATGGTGAGCGCGCCGTTGTTCCCGAGGCCGACCTTCTCGCCATCGATCTCGTCCGGCATCGGGCCGTGCGAGCCGAACGCGACGTCGGGGTTCGTCGAGGCGAGCACGAAGTCCACCTGGTCGAAGACCGCGGCCATCGTCTCGTTCATGCGTACCCGCTGGCTCTCGATCCGGGCTCGCGTCTCGATGCCGTACATCGACTGTGCCATCTCCATGCCGAACGCGATCTGCGGCGTGAGTTCGGGTTTGCAGTCGGGCCAGCGGTCGCCGAGGCGCATGAGGATCTCGCCGAGTCCGGACAGGGCCCACTCGTACGAGACCTCGGGCACCCGGATCGGGATCTCGACGAGTTCGAGGCCGACCTCGTCGGCGAGCCAGCGGGCGGCCTCCTCGACGACCTCGCGCACCTCGTTCGCCACCGCAGCGCGTCCGAGATCGACGCTGATGGCGGCCCGCTTCCCGCGGAGCGAGTCGAGGTGGGTGCCGAGTCCGGCCTCCCAACCCTCGACCCGGGGGAGCGAGTACGGGTCCCGCGGGTCGAAACCGTTCGACACGTCGAAGAACCGCGCGATGTCGCGGACCGAACGGGACAGGCAGCCGCTCACCGCGGTGAGCGAGGCCATCACCATGTTCGGGCCCTTCGGGATCCGGCCGTAGGTGGCCTTGAGGCCGGGCAGCCCGGTGAACCCGGCCGGGATCCGGATCGAACCGCCCCCGTCGCCACCGGTCGCCATCGTGATGAGGCCGCCGGCCACCGCCGCGGCCGATCCGCCCGAGGATCCTCCGGGCGTGTGCTCCGGGTCCCACGGGTTGTGCGTCGCCCCGTTGAGCTTCGTGTAGGTGAGGTTCACCCCGCCGTACTCACTCGAGGTCGTGAGGCCGACCGGCACCGCGCCGGCGTGGCGGAGCCGGGCGACCTTCGTCGAGTCACGGTCGGCGACCTCGTCGCGCAGGGGGATGCTCGCCTCGGTGGCGGGCCAGCCCGCGACCGCGTCGAGCTCCTTGACGCCGATCGGCACACCGCCGAACGGCTGCGACGTGTCGGCCGTGGCCGCCGCCGTCCGGGCCGCCTCGGGGTCGAGGAAGGAGAACGCGTTCAGCGAGGACGCATCGATCGCGGCCAGCGTCGCGTCGAGTTCCTCGAGGGGGGTGCGCTCACCGGCGCGGAACGCCTCGACGAGGGAGCAGGTGTCTCCGGACCAGGGTGCATCAGCCATGGGCGGAGGCTAGGCCGCGGCCCCCGGTGGCGTCAGGCCCCGGGTTCGCCGAACATCATGCGCCACTGCTCGAGCGTCGGCAGCCGGAACACGTAGTTGCGGGCGCGGGTCTCGCCCAGGGTCGCGTGCGGCTCGGCCGAGTAGAGGTGGCCCGGGTAGAGGACCGTGTCGTCCGGGACCCGGGCGAGGCGCTGGGTCAGGGAGTAGTACAGCTCGTCCGAGTCACCGCCGGGCAGGTCGGTACGCCCGCACCCGTCGAGGAACAGCGTGTCACCGGAGACCAGCCGGCCGTCGACCATGAAGCACTGGCTGCCCGGGGTGTGGCCGGGGGTGTGGACGAGCGTGATGGACACCGCACCGACCTCGACCACATCGCCGCCCTCGTGGAGCACGAGGTCGGAGTCCGAGAGCCCGGTGACGCGCTGGACACCCCAGGCCTCCTCGCGGTTGACGTGGAGCTTCGCCCTCACCCCGTCGAGCGCGAGCAGGTCGGCGGCACCCTCGATCTCCCAACCCATCATCGAACCGCCGACGTGGTCGGGGTGGTAGTGGGTGGCGAGCGCGCCCGTCACCGTCATGCCGTCGGCACCGGCGATCTCGACGAGCTCCCGGACGCCGTAGGCCGGGTCGATCACCATGGCCTCGCCCGTCGCACGGTCACCGACGAGGTAGACGAAGTTCACCATCTGTCGAGCGATCGGATCCTCGACGGCGAAGTCCCGACCGGCGAGGAGCTGGCGGAAGTACAGGCGATCGTCGGTCATGGTCGTCGAGCGTACCGGCCGACCGGCGCGCCGCGGCCGGGACCCGGGGGTCCGCGCGCACGGACCCGACGTGCCTAACCTCTCGCGACGGCCGCCCGTCGCCGTCGTCCCCGGAGGACCCATGCGCACGATCGAGTACCGGACCTGCCCGCTCTGCGAGGCCACCTGCGGCCTCGAGCTGCACATGGAGGGCGAGGAGGTCGTGCTCGTCCGGGGGGACAAGGACGACGTGTTCTCGAAGGGTTACCTGTGCCCCAAGGGCGCAGCGCTCAAGGACCTCGTGGCCGACCCGGACCGGCTGCGCGCCCCCCTCGTGCGGCGTGGTGACGAGTACGTGGAGGTCAGCTGGGACGAGGCGTTCGCCGCCGTCCGCGAGGGGCTCATGGGCGTGATCGAGCGGCACGGCCGCGACGCGGTCGGCGCGTACCTGGGCAACCCGTGCGCCCACAACCTCGCGCCGATCATCTACAACCGTGCGCTCCTGCAGGGACTGGGCACGACGAACGTGTTCTCGGCGAGCACGGTCGACCAGATGCCCAAGCACGTCTCGGCGGGCCTGATGTTCGGGACGCCCATCTCGGTGCCCATCCCGGACCTCGACCACACCGACCACCTGCTCATGCTCGGCGCGAACCCGTTCGCCTCGAACGGCAGCCTCATGACCGCCCCCGACCTCCCCGGCCGCCTGCGGGCGATCCGGGCCCGCGGCGGACGCATCGTCGTGGTCGACCCGCGCCGGTCGAAGACGGCCGAGGAGGCCGACGAGTGGGTGGCGATCCGCCCCGGGACCGACGCCCACCTGCTCTTCGGGCTCGTCAACGTGATCCTCGCCAGCGGCCGGGTCGATCTCGGACGTGCGGAGGGCATCACCGATGGGTTCGAGGTGATCGAGCGCCTCGCCCCGCACTTCACGCCGGAGGCGGTCGCACCGGTCTGCGGGATCCCGGCGGAGGACGTGCGTCGCCTCGCGACCGAACTCCTCGATGCGCGCACCGCGGCGGTCTACGGGCGGATCGGCACCTGCACCCAGGAGTACGGGACGCTCGCCTCCTGGCTCGTGGACGTCGTGAACATCCTCACCGGCAACCTGGACCGACCGGGTGGGGCGCTCTTCCCGAAGAACGCGGCCGGCAGCGCGAACACCGGCGGGACGCCCGGTCGCGGGCGCGGGTTCCGCACCGGTCGTCGGCACAGCCGGGTCGAGGGGAAGCCCGAGGTGCTCGGAGAGTTCCCGGTGGCGACGCTGGCGAGCGAGATCCTCACCCCCGGGGAGGGGCAGATCCGTGCGCTCGTGACGGTGGCCGGCAACCCGGTCGTGTCCACGCCGGATGCCGGCCGACTCGACGCCGCGCTCGCGGACCTCGAGTTCATGGTGAGCGTCGACATCTACCGGAACGAGACGACCCGCCACGCCGACGTGATCCTGCCGCCCGGCGGCATCCTCACGAAGGAGCACTTCGACCTCGCCTTCTACTCCCTCTCGATCCGCAACGTCGCGAACTACTCGCCGCCCATCAACCCGTTGCCGCCCGGCGAGCTGCACGAGTGGGAGATCCTGCTGCGGCTCGCTGCGATCGCCGGTGGGGCGCAGGGGAGCGCCGAGGAGTGCGCGGGCCTCGACGATCTGATCATCGGGGGCCTGGCGGCCAAGGCGGCGCAACGGGACGACCTGCCGACGGCCGACGAGATGCTCGAGGCACTCGCCCACCGGCGGGGCCCGGCACGGGTGGTCGACTTCATGCTGCGGACGGGTCCGTACGGAGATCGGTTCGGTGCCGATCCGGAGGGGCTGAGCCTCGCCGTGCTCGAGGCGAACCCGCACGGCGTGGATCTCGGACCGCTCCAGCCCCGCCTCCCCGAGGTGCTGCGCACCCCGACGGGTCGGATCGACCTGGCACCGGACCTCATGGTGGCCGACGTCGAGGCGCGCCTCATCCCGTCGCTCGGCGCGCCGACACCCGGTCTCGTGCTCGTGGGCCGACGTGACCTGCGGTCCAACAACTCCTGGATGCACAACATCAAGGTCCTCGTGAAGGGCCGACCCCGCTGCACCCTCCACATCCACCCCGATGACGCGGCCGGTCTGGGCCTCACCGACGGCGCACCGGCCCGGGTGCGTTCGCGGGTGGGTGAGGTCGTGCTGCCGGTCGAGGTGACCGACGGCATCCGGCCGGGCGTCGTGAGCATCCCGCACGGCTGGGGTCACGGGGCGCCGGGCACGGCCATGCGGGTCGCGGCCGAGTACGCCGGGGTGAACTCCAACGTCCTCACGGACGCCAGCGTGATCGATCCCCTGTCGGGCAACGCCGTGCTCAACGGCATCCCGGTCGAGGTGGACGCCGCCTGAGCGGCCGCCCGCCGATCCGCCCTCAAGGCGGGGTCAGGGCGCGCCGATGACCTCCGTGGCCGCCGACGTGGGTCGGACGGCGCAGGAGGATCGTTCGATGACCGATGTCGTGGGGGTGGGGGCCGCACCCCGCCGTGCCGATGCGCCGTCGCGCCCGGAGATGCCGCGGGCGGTGGAGCGGACGGTCGACGGCCTCCCGGTGCGCGGCGCGCTGCCGGAGGGCCTCGAGGGTCGTTTCCTGCTCATCGGTCCGGAGCCCCGACGTGGTCCCGACGGCGTCGACGTCCCCGCCGGCCACGGTGCGGCCATGGTGCACGAGGTCCGCATCGGCGGCGGTCGTGCTGACTACCGGAGTCGGTGGATCTCCTCGGACGGTCCCGATGCGCCGAGCGCCGGGCTCGTCACCCACGCGGGACGACTGCTCGCGCTCGGGGCGCACGGGCGTCCCGTGGTCCTCGATGGTTCGCTCGTCCCGATGGGCGACGACGCGGTGGGCGCCACTGGGGGGAGTGGCGCCCACGCGCGGGTCGACCCCGTGTGGGATGAGCTCCTCCTCGTGGATGCCGTGCCGGGCGAACCCCGGCTGGCCGTGACGACCATCGACGTCCGCGGTCGCGTGCGTCGGGTCGCGGAGGTCGCGACCGACGGACCGCTGCTCGTCCACGACTTCGCGATCACCGACCGGTTCGTGGTCCTCATCGCGACCGGGGCGGTGGAGGACGGCGCACGCGTGCTCTGGGATCCGACCGTTCCCGCCCGCATCGGGCTCGTGGATCGTTCCGCTGAGGCGCCGGAGGCGTCCTGGTTCGAGGTGGCGCCGCGCGCCGTGTGGCACTTCGTCAACGCGTTCGAACGCGACGGGGAGGTCGTGATCGACCACGTGGCGCACCGGCAACCCGTGGTGGGTGTCGGCGGTCCGGGCCCGCTCCCGGGATCGACCTCGCCCGCGCTCGTGCGGACGGTGGTGGACCCGGCGACCGGTGGGATCCGGGACGAGGTGCTCGACGACCGCGCGGTCGAGCACCCGGCGATCGATCCGGCTCGGACCGGACGTCGTCACCGCATCGTCTACGCCGCCCTCGCCGACTCGCGGGCCGTCGATCCGGCTGGTGCGTTCGTGGGCCTCGTGCGCCACGACCTCCGGGACGCCTCGTCGGCCGAGTTCCGGCCGGCGGACGGCGCCCGCCTGGGCGCTCCGGTCTTCGCCCGGCGGGCCGGGAGCACGGGAGAGGATGACGGATGGGTGCTCGCCACGGCCGCCGATCCCATCTCGGGGTCGAGTCGACTCCTCGTGCTCGGCCCCCGAGCGTTCGCGGCGGCGCCGATCGCCGAGATCGTGCTCCCTGCGCCGGTGTCCGCCGGCCTCGAGGCGCACTGGGCCCCACCGGCACCCTGACCCCGGACGCGTCGGGTCAGCGACGCGCCTCGATGCGGCCCTTCCGCACGAGGTGGGGATGGTCGGCGGCGGCGAGGAGCTCGGTGTCGCCGGCCGAGTCCCCGTAGGCCCAGACCTCGGCCGCGTCCCCTTGCAACCACGCCGTGAGGCGCGTGACCTTGTTGGCGGCGCGCACGTTGCCGTCGACGAGTCGGCCCGTGAGCCGTCCATCGACCACCTCGACCTCGGTGGCGAGGGTCGCGTGGGCGCCGAGCGTCGCCACCACCGGGGCGACGTACGTCGCGAGCGAGGCGCTGATCACGACGATCCGGTGCCCGGCCTCGGCGTGCCAGGCCATCCGCTCCACGACCTCGGGGTTGAACGGTGCCCGCTCGACGACCCGACGCGCGTACTCGGTCCCGGCCGCGGTGAACTCGGCGGCCGGACGTCCGGCCAGCAACGAGACGAAGTACCGCTCCTTGGCGAGATCCCGATCCACGCGTCCGAGCGCGGCGCCGCCGAGGCGGTGGGCGTGGGGGAGTGCGGCCCGGACCATCGCCCGGCGACCGACGAGGTGCACGAGGAAGGGGCCGAGCGTGTCCCTGCGGGTGATGGTCCCGTCGAAGTCGAACGCCGCGACACCGCGTGTCGGACCGTCCATCGGCCTCAGACCGGGAGGCGACGGAAGACCGGACGCGGGACGTGGCGCAGGCCCGACATCACGCCGCGCAGCGCCGCCGGGACCCACACGATCTCGCGGCCCTTGGCCAGGCCCTCGACGATCGCGTCCGCCACGGCCTCGGGTGTCGTCGCGAGCGGCGCCGGGTCGAGTCCCTCGGTCATCTTCGAGTGCACGAAGCCGGGCCGCACGATCATCATCCGAACCCCGGTGCCGACGAGCGCGTCCCCCATGCCCTGGCAGAACGCGTCGAGACCCGCCTTGCTCGAGCCGTAGACGAAGTTCGATCGGCGAGCCCGTTCGCCGGCCACCGAGGAGAGCACCACCACCGTCCCGTGGCCCTGGGCGCGCATCCGGTCGATCAGGGGGATGAGCACCGACACCGCGCCGGTGAAGTTGGCATCGATGATCGCGAGCGCCGCGTCGGCGTCATGCTCGGCCACGTCCTGATCTCCGAGGACACCGAACGCCACGAGCACGAGGTCGATGTCGCCGTACTCGGCCCAGCACCGCTCGACGAAGGCACCGTGCGACCCGCGGTCGAGGGCGTCGAACGAGGCCACCTCGACCCGGCGGGCCCCGGCCCGACGCAACGAGTCCGCACCCTCGGCCATGGCCCCCGGGTCGCGTCCGGCCAGGACGACCGTGGTCGCCCGGTCGTCGACGAGGCGTCGGGCCGTCGCGAGACCGAGGTCCGAGCCGCCGCCGAGCACGAGCACGGTCTGGACCCCGCCGAGTGCGTCCTGCATCGCTGTCCTGCCTGCCTTTCCGGGCCCCACTCGGCCCGGCGTCGTGGGGTCGGTCAGAGTCCGAGTCGTCGGGCGAGATCGGACCGCAGCGTCCCGTCGGGATCGAGGCGGTGCCGCACGGCGCGCCACTCGTCGAGCCGAGGGTACATAGCGGCGAGGTGCTCGGGGCGCACCCGTGCGTCCTTGGCGAGGTACACCCGGCCACCCGCGTCGAGCACGAGGTCGTCGAGGCCGTCGAGGAGGTTCGGGAGGGTGGGGTCACCCACCGGGATGTCGAGCGCGAGCGTCCAGCCGGGCTGGGGGAACGAGAGCGGCGCAGGGTTCGCCGGCCCGAACCGCTTGAGGACCGCGAGCAGGGAGGGCGCGCCGGCGAGGCTGAGCCGCTCGACCGCCGTCTGCACCGCCCGCTCCTGACCGAACGGCACGACGAACTGGTACTGGACGAACCCGCGCGGGCCGTAGAGACGGTTCCAGCCCGTGATGAGGTCGAGGGGGTGGAAGAACCAGCCGATGTCGACGAGGTGCCCCTCGCTGCGCTTCGGGGACTTACGGAACCACAGTTCGTTGAAGGCCCGGACGGTCCAGCGGTTCACCAGTCCTGAGGGGAAGATCGGCGGTGCACTGATGACCGCGTGCGGATCGAAGGCCCGCGGGTTCGCCCGTCGCGCCGGCTTGAGGTCCTCGATGCGGGCGTGGTCGCCGCGGTCGAGGATGCCGCGACCGGTGGATCGGCCGGTGGCGAGGCAGTCGATCCACGCCACGGAGTAGCGGTACTCGTCGTCCCGTGCGTCCATGCGGGCCATGAGGTCGTCGAGGTCCGAGGCCCGCTCGGTGTCGGCGAGGATCATCGAGGTCTCGACCGGGATGAGGTCGATCTCGGCCTCGGTGATCACACCGGTGAGGCCCATCCCGCCGGTCGTCGCCCAGAACTCCTCGGGGGTGTCCTCGGGGGTCAGGTGGCGTTCGGTGCCCGTGCCGTCGACGAGGGTCAGTGCACGCACGTTCGAGCCGAAGGTGCCGTCGGCGTGGTGGCCCTTCCCATGGATGTCGGAGGCGATCGCCCCGCCGACCGTGACCGATCGGGTGCCCGGGGTGACGAGGAAGAACCCCTCGGGCAGGAGCCAGCGCATGAGGTCGTCGAGGCTCGTCCCGGCGGCCACGGTGGCCCGGGCCCGTTCGACGTCGAGGTGGCGCACGCCGCGCATGGCCGTGGCGTCGAGCACCAGGCCCCCCGAGTTCTGCGCCGCATCGCCGTACGCGCGGCCCAGCCCGCGTGCGACCACGCCCCGGTGCGGCCGCTCGCGGACCGCGGCGACGACGTCGGCGTCGTCGAACGGGTGGCGGACCTCGGCGCGCGACGGCGACGTGCCGCCCCAGCCGGACAGGAGCACCTGCGCGCCGCGCCGTGCGTCAGTGCCCAACGAGGATCCCGATCCCGACGGTGATGACCCAGAGCGCGCCGAAGGCCTGGAGCACCCGGTCGGTGAGCACGACCTCCTCCGGGGCGCCGGCCTCGCCGCGGTCGACGATGAACGCGTACCGCAGGAAGGCGAGGACGAAGGGAACGATCGACACCTCGTACCAAGGGAACCCGCCCTGCCCCTCGGCCTTCTCGAAGGCCCAGAGGCAGTAGGCGACGAGGGTCACGCCGCTCGCGACGGCCCGCACGTACCCGAGGAACGAGGCGGAGTACACGCCGAGGGTGCTCCGGACCCGGGCCGAGTCGTCTCCGAGTTCGACCATCTCGGAGTACCGCTTGCCGGCCACGACGAACAGGGACCCGAACGACGCCACGATGAAGAACCAGACCGAGATCGGCACGTCCACCGCGACGGCCCCGGCCACCGTGCGCAGCACGAACCCGGCGGCGACCATCCCGAGATCGACGACCGGGACCCGCTTGCCCCAGAGGGAGTACGTCGTGGTGAGGACCAGGTAGACGAGCACGACCACCGGCAGACGCCAGCCCGTGAGGAAGCCGACCGCGAACCCGGCGGCGAGCAGGCCGACGCCGACGGCCCGGGCGGTGCCGACCGACACCTCGCCCGCGGCGATGGGACGGAACCGCTTGGTCGGGTGGGCCCGGTCGGATTCGACGTCGGCCGCATCGTTGAGCAGGTAGGTACCGCTGGCGGCGAGGCAGAACGCGACGAAGGCGACCGTCGCCTCGGCGAGGTCGGCCCGCTGGCCGAGCACGCCGGCGGCCGCCGGGGCCGCGAACACGAGCACGTTCTTGAGCCACTGCTTGGGCCGACACGCGCGCAGCAGGGGCGGCAGGTGCGAACGTCGCCCTCCGGGGCTCGCCGTGGTGGGGAGTTCCTGGGCCTCGGCCATGGGGTCTGCGTGACTCCGAGCGGGGAGCGGCCCGGCCGGGGCCGGGAAGGAGCACGGATCCTACCGCCGCTCCGGCGCCTCCCCGGTCGCCTCGCGCGACTCCCGCGCCGCCGCACCGAACACGCCCCGGGCCATCGTGGAGGACTCGGCGGCCCGGCGTCGCTCGAAGACCTCGGCCCGGGCACCGTGGACCGCGGCGTCCTCGGGCGCAGCGAGTGCGGCCCACTCGGCGAGGTGACCGGCGAGGCGCAGGTCCCCGGCCTCGGCCAGTTCGACCGCGCGGCGCGCCAGCTTCCCGGGACCGCCGGCGAGCGCAGCCACCTCGGCCGCCACCGCGGCATCGGGTGCGGGCTTCAGGGTCGCCGGATTGCCGTCGTACCAACCCCCGAGCAACCGCCAGATGTTGTGCACGATGAACTCGGGCTCGTCGTAGATCGGGCGGAGGTAGGGCCGTGCGAGCAGGTGCTCGGGGGCCCGCACCGTGTGGATGATCTCATCGAGGCGCGCCCCGGCGTTCATCATCGCCAGCGTCTCGTCGTAGAGGTGCTCGAGGAGCTCCGCGCTCTCGGTCAACGCGGCGCGCACGCGGGCCGCGCCCGTGATCGGCAGGCCGTGCCCGGGCAGCAGGATCTCGGCGTCGCAGGCCGCCATGGCCCGGAGTCCCCGGGCCCAGTCGCGCGGGTACCGCTGCACCTTCTGGGGGTTGCCGGCGTTGGGGGCCACCCCGATGAACAGGTCGCCGCAGGCCAGCACCTTCCGGCCGGGCACCCACACCCAGGTGCCGTCGTCGGTCTCGCCACGGGCGTGGCGCAGACAGAACGTCTCGCCCCCGATCTCGAGGTCGAGGGCGTCGGTGTAGGTGACGTCCGGCCAGGCGAAGTCGGCGTCGGTGCGGGGCCAGCGCACCGCCTCGGGCGGGATGCCGAACTGCACGGCGTTGATGCCGGCGTTGTACCCGGCCGTGCGCGCGTAGCGGCGGAACCGCTCGGCGACCCCGACGTGCGCCACGATGCGGGGCCGGTCCCCGGCCTCGAGGAACGCCCGGAGCCCGAAGGCGTGGTCGACGTGGCCGTGGGTGAACACCACGGTGTGGAGCGGGAGGTCCGTCACCGACCGGACGGCGGTGTGGATGCGGCGGGCGTCCCCGGCGAGGCCGGCGTCGACGAGCACCAGGCCGTCGGCGGTGGCGAAGGCCGCCACGTTGACCCAGCCCGGCACGAACCAGGTGCCGGGGGTCACCTCCACGGCGACCGGGTCGCTCGGTCCGGGGGCTCGGGTGGGCATCGGCCGTCACGCTACGCGAGACTGCGGACCGACGCGCCCGGCCGGGCGCCCACGCATCCCGCGCCCCGCCGACCGGGCGGGCGCCGTCGAGAAAGAGCCCAGATGCCGCTGAACCCCGACGCCGTCGGCTGGTCGAGGCGTCCGCTGCACCGCACCGCG
>JALRDW010000077.1 GCA_023262065.1 Acidimicrobiia bacterium
GAACCGCACCCTGACCGCGGCGGCGATGTTCTCGATGGTCGCGCCGGCCTACGCCCGCAAGTACGGCGTGCCGATGGAGGAGCTCAAGCGAACCCTCGCGCGCATCGCGTCGAAGAACCATGCGAACGGCGCGCGCAACCCGCGGGCCCAGTTCCGGCGCGAGATGTCGGTCGACCAGATCTGCGCGATGCCGTCGGTCGCCGGGGACCTCTCGGTGTTCGACTGTGCTGGGGTGGCCGACGGTGCGGCGGCGGCGATCGTGGTGCGGGCCGAGGATGCGCACCGGTACACCGACAAGCCGCTCTACGTGAAGGCGCTCTCCTTCGTGGCCGGGAACGGGTCCGGCCTCACCGATCCCGACTACGACTACACGACGTTCCCCGAGATCGTGGAGTGCGCCCAGGACGCCTACCAGCAGGCCGGCATCACCGACCCCCGGGCCCAACTCGCGATGGCCGAGGTGCACGACTGCTTCACCCCGACCGAGCTCGTCCTCATGGAGGACCTCGGGTTCTGCGAGCGCGGCACGGCGTGGCGCGAGGTCGAGGCGGGTGCGTTCGACCTCGACGGCGCGCTGCCGGTGAATCCGGATGGCGGGCTGAAGTCCTTCGGCCACCCGGTCGGTGCATCGGGACTGCGCATGATGTTCGAGGCGTGGCTGCAGCTGCGGGGAGAGGCCCCGGAGGACCGCCGCATCTCCACCTGGCCCCAGCGGGACCTCGCGCTCACGCACAACCTCGGCGGGTACCCGGGCGAGATGGTCTCGTTCATCTCGATCCTCGGCGCGTCGCTCGGTTGAGCGACCCCGGTCGCCGCGTCAGTCGGCCCGCACGCCGCGCAGGCCGAACCACGCCATCTCGGCGAGCCAGCGCGCGAGCAACTGCGGATCCTGCACCTCGCCACGCAGGGCCACCCGACGGCTCGTCGCCTCGGCCATGCCGAAGATCGCGTGGGCGAGGGCCCGACGCTGCTCGGGCGGGCCGTCGATCTCGATGAGGGAGCCGATGAGGTCGGCGACCCCGTCGACGACCTGTGCCGTGAACGTCGCGAACTCGGCGTCGTCCCTCACCGATGACCCGAACAGCAGTTGGAACGCCTCGGGGTGCTCGGCCGCGTACGAGAAGTAGGCGGCGAAGCCGAGTTCCACCTGCTCGCGCCCGGTGCCCGCCTCGGTGGTCGCCTGGGCGACCCGTGCGATGAGGTCGTGGGTGCTCTCCTGCAGCAACTCGAGGTAGAGCGCGCGCTTCGACGGGAAGTGCTGGTACACCACCGGTTTCGTGACCCCGGAGCGTTCCGCGATCTCCTCCATCGAGGTCGCGTGGAACCCGCGCTCGGCGAACACCTCAGAGGCGACCCCGAGGAGTTGCTCCCGCCGGGCCTCGGCCGTGAGCCGTTTCAGCGGCTGGCCTTCAACGGCATCTCGTACCGGTTCACGATCCCGAAGTTGTCGGCGAACAGTGCGCCGACGCGCTCGGCCTCCTCGGCGGTGAGCGGGAGATCGGCGGCGGCCGCGTACTCGGCCACCTCATCGACGTTCACGCAGGTGGGCAGCACGGTCGTGAACATCGGGTCCGCGAGGATCCCGGCGATCGCCGCCTGCCCCTTCGTGCGGCCCGTGCCCTCCCAGAGGAACGAGAGCGTGTCGGCCTTGTCGAAGTTGTCGAGCATGTTGTCGCGGTTGCGGTGGGCCCGGTGGTCGCCGGCCGGGAACTTGGTGTCACGGTCGACCTTCCCCGAGAGGGAGTCCGACGCGTGGGGGACCCGCGAGATCATGCCGACCCGGCCGTCATGGCGGACCGACTCCTCGACGAAGGTGCGCCCGGGCTCCTGCTCGATGATGTTGTACACGGTCTGCAGCGAGCAGATCGGGCGGCGCCGGATCGACTCGAGACCCTCCTCGACCCAACCGATCGCAGGGCCGAGCGCCACGCCGAGGTGCTTGATCTTGCCCTCGGTGCGCAGGTCCTCGAGGGTGGCCCACAGGTCGTCGTCGAGGATCGGCTCGATGCGGGTGTTGTGGAGCTGGTAGAGGTCGATGACGTCGATGCCGAGCCGGCGCAACGAGTCCTCGCACTGCTGGCGGACCGACTCCGGGCGCCAGTCGTGCGGGCGCTCCCGCTGCTGGGCGGGGCGGCGCGCATCGGCGGAGAGGTCGTAGCCGCACTTCGTGGTCAGCACGACCTCGTCGCGGTGGGCCCTGAGGAAGTCGGCCATGAGCGTCTCGCCCAGCCCGTCCTCGCCGTAGACCGGTGCGGTGTCGAAGAACGTGATGCCGGCGTGCAGCGCGGCATCCAGCATCCCACGCTTGTCCTCGACCTCGCCCCACCAGTTGCTGGCGAGGGTCCAGGTGCCGAACCCGACCTCGGAGACCTCGAGGTCGCTCGTGCCGAAGCGCCGGTACCGCATCTCAGTAGACGATCACCGAACGGGCGATGTTGCCCTGGCCCATGGCGTCCATCGCGTCGTTGACCTCGTCGAGGCTCACGGTGTTCGAGACGAGCTCGTCGAGCTTCAGGCCGCCGCTCTTGTAGAGGTCCACGAGCATCGGGACGTCCTGGTGGACGTTGGCGCCGCCGTACCAGCAGCCCTTGAGCGTCTTCTCCATGATCACGAAGTCCATGCCGGGGTTGAACTCCATCGTCTGGTCGAGCCTGGGCACGCCGACGATCACGGCCTCGCCGCCCTTGCGGGTCATGTCGAAGGCCTGGCGGATGGTGGCGGGGAGACCGATGACCTCGAACGCGACGTCGGCGCCCCGACCCCCGGTGAGCTCGAGCACGGCGGCGCCGGCATCGGTCTGCGAGGCGTCGATGACGTCGGTGGCCCCCACGCCCTTGGCGTTCTCGAGCTTCCCGGCCATCATGTCGATGGCGATGATCTTCCCGGCGCCCGCGTGCTTCGCGCCCTGGATCGTGTTGAGGCCGACGCCGCCGGCACCGATGACGACGACGTTGTCGCCCTCGCGGATGTTCGCGGTGTTGTAGGCCGCGCCGAAGCCGGTCAGCACGCCGCAGCCGATGAGCGCCGCGACCTGGAAGGGGATGTCGTCCGGGATCTTCACACAGGAGATGGCGGGGACGACGGTCTCCTCGGAGAAGGTCCCGGCCGCCGACATCTGGGCGACCGCGGTGCCGTCGGCCATCGAGAAGCGGGTGGTGAAGTCGAGCATGGAGCCGAACATCGACGCGTTGGCGCCGGTCTCGCACAGCTCGCCCTGGCCGCGGGCGCACGTGTAGCAGGTACCGCACTGCGGGACCCAGGAGATGACGACGTGGTCACCGACCTTCACGTTCGTGACGCCGTCGCCCACGGCGACGATCGTGCCCGCGCCCTCGTGGCCGAGGACGGCCGGCGGCGCGATCGGCAGGGTGCCGTTGATGACCGAGATGTCGGAGTGGCACACGCCCGACGCTCCGAGCGCGATGCGCACCTCACCCGCCTGCGGGTCCATGAGGTTGAGGTCCATCAGCTCGAGCGGCTGGTCGTTGGCGGTGAAGACGGCGGCCTTGGTCACGGGGGCTCCCTTGCGTGTGCACGACGCCTCGGGTGAGGCGACGGTGAATCTAACCCCGGGCGCGGTCCTCACGCTCAGCCGCGCGCACCCCGTACCCGATGATGATCGGGATGGGCAGGATGACCACGGCGGTGAGCAGCGACACCACGCAGACGAGCACCCAGAACCCCTCGAACCCCGTGGTGAGCGCGACGGCGAAGGCGGCCATGGCGACCAGCAGCAGCGAGTAGCCGATCCGCTTGGCGAGCTTCGCCCACCGGGCGATGCGGAGGCGCCGGGCCCGGATCTCATCCGGCGCGGTGGCGGGCACCGACTCGGGCGGCGTGGGGATCTCGGCGGGCACGTCGGTATCCTGCCCGGCCGTGACCCCCCAGCAGGAGCCGGCCCGACCCGGCCCGGTGTTCGCCACCGACGTCACCCACGTCATGGCGGTGGTGAACCTCTCGCCCGAGTCCCGGGTGCGTCAGGCGGTCGTCGACTCCCCGCAGGCCGCGCTCGACCGGGCCCGGTGGGCCCGCGACCTCGGGGCCTCGATCATCGACCTCGGTGCGCAGTCGAGTCACTTCGAGAACCGTGAGCTCGCCCCGGACGAGGAACTCGAGCGCCTGCTGCCCGCGCTCGACCTCCTCGTGGCCGACGGCTTCGTCGTGTCGGTCGACTCGTGGAAGCCCGAGGTGTCACGCGTCGCCGTCGCGCACGGCGCGGCCATCGTGAACGACACGGGCGGCATGCAGCAGGCGGCGATGCGCGAGGTGGTGCGGGACAGCGGCGCGTGGTGCGTGGGTATGCACATCGAGGGCGACAACCCGCTCTCGGTGGCGATGCGCGAGCTCGACGGCGATCGCCCGGCGGCGGTCGCCGCGGGTCTGGCCCGGCTCGTGCGGGAACTGGCGGCCGAGGGCATCCCGAACGTGATCGTGGACCCGGGCCTGTCCATCAACTACCGCAGCGACTACGCGCGCTACGGCCAGCTGCAGCTCGAGACGATCCGGCGGATGGGCGAACTCCGGGCGACCGGAGCCCCGGTGCTGCTGCCGGTGCCCCGCAAGGCCGAGGACCACCGCATGCACGCGTACCTCGTGCTCGCGATCGAGTACGGCGCGGACGTGATCCGCGTGCACGACGTCGAAGCGGCCTGCGACCTCGTGCCCCTCCTGGGGCGTCGGCTCGGGGCCGACTCGATCACCCGCTGAGGCGGGTCAGGACACGACGGCGAGGCGGCGGTTCGTGGCGTCGAGGACGGCGCGGGCGACCGCATCGGCCTCATCGTGGCGGCGCACCACCGCCGAGCCGGCCAGGACGTGCTCCGAGGCGGGGAGCACGAACGACACCGTCACGACTGCGACGTCCTCGCTGCCGACGCGCATCACGAGCGCGCTGTCGACGTCGCAGCACTCGGCCTGCGGCTGCAGCTGCCGGAGGGCGTCCATCGTGGCGCTGGCGACGAGCCGGAAGCGCGCGGTGGAGGCGACGGATCCCTCGGCGAACCCGACCGCCTCGACGTCGGCCTGGGCGAGGGTGACCCGCACGAGGGAGCGCAGTCCGTTGTTCTCGGCCGTGACCTGACGCAGGACCGCCCGCACCCCACCGCGCACGGGGTTCTCGAGCGCCTGCGCGGTCACGTTCCCGGCCTGAGCGCCGAGTTGGACCACCGAGACGATCCGACGGTCGATCTCGATGCCGAACGAGGCGAGGGCCACCGACTGGATGTCGCGCACGACCTGCTTGGGGTGCTTGGCCCCCTGGGCGAGGATGTGGACCTCGGTCGGACGTCCGATGCGATCGGTGACGATCCGGGCCGCCGACACCTCGGGGAGGCGGCAGAGCTCACGCTCGAGCTCGATGATCTCGGCTTCGACGGGGTCGACCGTGCCCTCGGTGCCTGCCTCGCCCGCCTCGTCCATGGGGCCGAGGTTACGGCCCGGTCCGCCACCCGGCGTGGCAATCGCCGGGCGGCCCGGCGCGCTCGCAGGGCCCCGCCGGGTCCGGGCCGGCCGTGAGCGCCCCAGGGCCGTGGACCGGTGTCCGATCCGTCCGCCGGGCCCCGCCCGGGTCCCGCCGGCCCCGTGGGGGCTGGCGGATCGGCTCGCTCTCGGACGGATGGCCCGGATCCATGGACTCCCGCTGGGGCCGGTGTTACGGTTGTGATTCCTGTTACTCAACGTGACGGTTGAGATTCGGGGCTGAGGAAGTCCAGAGCCGCCAGCGGCGGGCGCCACCGGGTCGGTGGGGGCGCCCGGGTCCGCATCAACCAGAAGAGGGGGACCGGCGAGGGTCGACACCACATCACGACGGAGACGGCAGGGTCCCAGCACACGATGCAGGACGTGGGAGTCCCGAGCGGAGCGGATACCTCCGGGTCAATAGCGAACCCCGGAGAGATCAGACGCGAAGGGGGAATTTCCCGATGAAGAAGAACATCGTCCGCGTGACGCTGCTCGTCTCGAGTGCGGCTGCGCTGCTGCTCAGCGGTGGCGCAGGCATGGGTTGGAAGTAACTACCTGTGTTTCCCGAACCGCTGGGGCTCTGCCGCCTCCGCCGTGATCGTTCGAACCGCCGGATCGATACGTGTCCGCGACCACGGTGACGCACCACTTCGACAGGCTCACCACCTTCATCCTCGTGCTGACGGGGGCGACGGTGGCGCTCGGTCTGTCCCTCGCGCTCGGTGCCCCGATGCCCGCCGTCGCGCAGGTCGCCGTGTTCGCGGCGCTCTTCGCACTCGCCGAGAACCAGGTCGCGGTCCTCCCCAACCGGGCGAGCGCGAGCGCCTCGTTCATGCTCGCGATGGCGGCGATCGTGGCGTTCCAGCAGGACGGCCCGGCGCTCGCCGCGCTCATGGTCGGACTCGCCGGCGGCCTCTACTGGCCGCACATCCGGTCCGGGGACTGGCGCAAGATCCTCTTCAACGCCTCGAACTTCGCCCTGAGCTCCTGCGCCGCAGCGGTCGTGTTCTCGCCGCTCGTCGGCCACACCGGCGCCCGGGCCTCGACGGTCCTCCTGCTCGCGTCGCTGCCGGCCGCCCTCGCCTTCAGCGTGGTGAACCTCGTGCTGCTCGCCGTCGTGGTCTCGCTCGCCACCGCGACGACCTTCGGGGAGACCCTGCGCGAACTCCGCCCGCGGTTCGTGCAGATCCTGCCGTTCGCGCTCCTCGGCGTGTTCATGGGCCGTCTCTACCTCGACTACGGCGCGATCGTGATCCCGCTGTTCGTCGTGCCGATCCTCGTCGCACGCCAGGCGTTCGCGTCGTACCTCGCGCTCAAGGACTCGCACCAGGCGACGGTCCGCATCCTCATCGGGGCCCTCGAGGCCAAGGACCAGTACACCGCCGGCCACGCCGAGCGGGTCGCCGACTACGCGGTGATGATCGGCCGGGAGATGCGCTTCACCACGCCGCGCCTCGAACGGCTCCGCTTCGCCGCCCTCATGCATGACGTGGGCAAGTTGGTCGTGCCGAACCACCTCCTCAACAAGCCCGGCAAGCTCACCGCCGAGGAGTTCGACATCGTGCGCCGCCACGAGGCGGTGTCGGTCGAGATCCTCACCCGGATCGACTTCCTCAAGCCGGTCGCCCCGAGTGCGACGAGCGAGGCGCACCGGATGTCGGAGGGGGCCGACGACGCCGACCGTCCGATCGAGCCGTTCATCGTGGCCGTGGCCGACGCGTACGACGCGATGACCTCCACCCGCTCGTACCGCAAGGCGCTCCCGCAGGAGATCGCCTTCGAGGAGCTCCGCAAGAACGCGGGCAAGCAGTTCCACCCCAAGGTGGTCGAGGCGCTCATCGCCTCGATCGAGCGGGCGGGCGCCCGCCACGGCGCCGGGTTCGAGGAGCAGCCGCACGCCTTCGCCGTCGAGCCGCCGACGGTCGGCACCGGGTCCGCCGGCCTCGGCGACCTCGCCGACGCGCGTTCGGCCCCCGCCCCGCACGCGGAGGCGGCGCCGTGAGCCGCCGCACCCGCGTCGCCATCCCGATCGTCCTCGGTGCCCTGGCGGCACTGGCGGTCGAGATCTTCGACCCGGAGGGCCCGTGGCTCGTGCTGGTGCTGCTCGGTGCGGCGATCGCCCTCGGCGAGCTGCTCGAGCTGCGCCCTGCCGGTCGGGCCCCGCTCCCGCTGTCCTACGCGTTCATCGTCGTGCTCGTGCGCGCGGGGACGCCGAGTCAGGTGCTGGCCACCGCGGGCGCGGCCCTGGCCATCGCCTTCGTCCTGCGGCCCGAGGCCACCCTGTGGCGCCGCTGCTACACGACGGCGGTGCGCACGGCCGCCGTCATCGCGGCCCTCGTCACCTACACGGTGGTCATGGAACGGGTCTCGATCGCCGACGAGCGCTGGCTCGTGCTGCTCGCGCTCGTCGCCGCCGGCGCCGCGGAGATCGCGGCCTCGGACCTGCTCACTGCGCTCTCCGCCCGCCACTCGGCGTTCGCGACCCAGGGCCGCACCGCGGACCTGGCGATCATCGCCTCGGGTGCCCTCATGGCGATCTCGCTCGACGGCATCGGCGATCGCGACGGTATGGGCCTGTGGGGTCCGACCCTGTTCGCGATCCCGCTGCTCGCAGCCTGGTTCGCGTTCGAGCAGGTCGCGGCGATCCGCCGCACGCACGACCAGACGATCGCGGCCCTCTCGGTCGTGCCCGAACTCGCGGGCCTCGTGCGCACGGGGCACGCCGAGCGGGTCGCTGCGCTCAGCGAGCGTCTCGGCGCCGAACTCGGCTTCGAGCACGAGCAGATCGCAGTGCTGCGCAGCGCCGCGCTCCTGCATCACCTCGGACACCTCTGCCTCGACGACGACGCGGAGCGCGAACGGCCGGTGGAGCCGTGGGAGGTCGCCACGAAGGGGGCCGAGATCCTGCGCCAGACCGAGGAGCTCACCCCGGCGGCGGCGATCCTCGACGGGTCGGACACCTCGGTGGCGAGCCACATCCTGCGGGTGGCGAGCGCGTACGACGAACTCTCCGAGGGTGACCCGTCCAAGCGTGACGCCGCGATCGAGGCCCTGCACCTCGGACCGGGGTACGTCTACGACGTGAGGGTGCTCGCCGCGCTCGAACGCGCCTGACCCGCGCCCGGGGCGCGCCGACTGCCGCGGTAGCAGAGGTCGATGAGGCCGACGGCGATGATGAGGTCGCCGAACGAGATCGATGTGCGCAACGGTGGCAGCACGATGCGGTCCGAGATGATCGTCAGCACGTCGTCCGTGCGCTCGGGCCGGTGCTTCACGCTGGCCGGCATCTCTCGACCGGCGGGCGCCCGGTAGGGCATGCCGAGGTTGAGCGCGATGACGGTCGCGTTGAGTGCGATGCCGATGAGGATCACCCCCATGCCGGTGATGCGGAGGTTCGACGCGCAGAAGCCGAGGATGCACACGTAGGACACCAGCAGGACGGCGGCGGGGCCGTAGGCGTCCTGGCCGGCGCCGACCCGCACGAACTCGAGCCCGGCCTGGATGAGCACCCCGGCCGCCAGCAGCCAGGGTCGACGCCACCCGAGCTCGGTGATCCGTCCGAGGTCGCCGCGGGTCGCGAGGGCCACGCCGAGGGCGAGCACGAGGGTGAGGACGGTGAAGACCACGTCCGACACGGTACGACGCGGCCACGGGCCGCGTCGGTGACCGCGGGGCCTACGATGCGCGCATGGCCGAGGAGCGGGTGTTCCCCGCCGGAGGGGATGGCGACGGCGCGGTCCGGCTGAGGGTCGTCGGCGGGGTGGGCACCGTCACCATCGACCGGGTGGATCGGCACAACGCCATGTCCTTCGGGATCATGCAGGGCCTGCGCGATGCCGTCGCGGCCGTGCGATCGGACGACGACGCCCGTGTGCTGGTGCTGACCGGGGCGGGGGAGCGGGCGTTCTGCTCGGGTGCGGACCTCGGGGGGATCGGCGACGAGGACGACACGGCGGACGGGGCGCGCCGCCTGCTCGCCGATCTGTTCCGCGATCTCTGGACGCTCGGCAAGCCGACGATCGCCCGGGTGCGCGGGTTCGCGCTCGCCGGTGGTCTCGGTCTCGCGCTCGCGTGCGACATCGTCGTGGCGGCCGACGACGCGTCCTTCGGTGCGCCCGAGGTGGGCGTCGGGCTCTGGCCCTACATGATCACCGTGCCGATGCTGCGGTCCATGCCGCCGAAGGTCGCGCTCGAACTCGCCATGACGGGTCGGCGCGTGGACGCGGCGGAGGCACAGCGGCTCGGGTTCGTGAGCCGGGTCGTGCCGGTCGCCGACCTCGACGCGACGGTCGCCGGGATCGCCGACGGACTCGCGGGCCGGTCGCCCCTCGTGCTCCGACTCGGTCGGGACGCGTTCTACGAGGTGCTGGACCTCGATGCCGACGCCGCGCTCACCCTCCTGCACGCGCGGCTCGGCGAGCACGTCCGCACCGAGGACGCTCGGGAGGGTCTCGCCGCGTACGCCGAGAAGCGCCCGCCCCGCTGGACCGGCCGCTGACCGGGCCGCAACCGGAGGCGGTCAGCCCACGAGTTCGGCGACCGCCGCCGCGAACACCTCGGTGTGACGGTCGATGTCGGCCTCGGTGGTGCTCGGCGCCATGAGCGCCATGTTGTGGA
>JALRDW010000112.1 GCA_023262065.1 Acidimicrobiia bacterium
CCCGTGCCACCGAGTGGTCGGGAGTGCGGGCGGTGGCCGGCGCCGCATCGGTGGCTACGGCGGCGGCGACGACGCCGACGGCGTGGCCTTCAAGCGCCGCCTCCTCGCCCGCGAGGGCGTCACGCTGCCCGACTGACCTACAGCGGAAGATCGCGCACGAAGGCGACGAGGTCCGCGGTGAACCGTTCGGGGACCTCGAGCGGCGGCACGTGTCCGCAGCCCGGGTACTCGCGGGAGTGCCAGTCCGTGCGGCGGGCCAGGACCGCGCGCACCCAGGAGACCGGCACCATGCGGTCCTCGGTGCCGTGCATCACGAGGGTGGGCACGCGCACGAGATCGAGGTCCCGCGGGGCCGCGGTCGCGAGGTACCGGTAGAGCGAGCCGGCGGCGAGCACGTAGGACTCCATCGACGTCTCGTCCTCGTGGCGCATCGCCGCGAGTTCCACGAGCCGCTCCCGGACATCGACCGGGAGCTCCGAGGCGTCGGCGAGCACGACGTCGAGGGCCGAGTCGACGAACCGCTCCGGCCCGAGCGCCTGGGCCCGGCGCTCGAGGAGCGGTTGGGCGATGCGCGGGGCGAGGGTGCTCGCGAGCTTCAACTGCCGGGTGAGGCCGTCGCGGTTGCCACGCGGTCGGGGCACCGCCGGGTTCACGAGCACGAGGCCCTCGACGAGCGCCGGCCGTTCGACCGCCACCCGGAGGACGATCGAGCCGCCCATCGAGGTGCCGACGAGCACGGTCGGGCCGACGCCGTCCACGAGGTCGCGCACGACCGCGGTGTTGACGTCGACCGTCGCGCCCTCGGTGGGCGGCGGGGTGTGGCCGAACCCGGCGAGATCGACCGCGATCACCCGCCGGCCGAGCGCCGCCGCGATCGGGGCGGCGACGAGCAGCCAGGTGGCGGTCGATCCGGCGAGCCCGTGCACGAGGGTGATCGGCCGCGGGTCGGTGACGGCGGCGGGTTCCCACTCCTCGACGAACACATCGACCCCCGCGAGCGTGAGTCGGTCCCGCGAGGTCCGCACCCCGAGCGCATCCTGCCCCTGCGAGTCCATGTCAGCCCCCGACCGGTTCCTCGCCCCGGGCGATGCCGAGCGCGAGGAGGAGATCCTCGTGCAGTTGCATCCAGACCGTGTGGTACGAGTCGAGGCGGGGGGAGACGAGCCAGTCGTGCTCGCCGTCCTCCACCCGGCGGAGCGCATCGCGCAGACGCGGGCGGTAGCGCTCGAACCGTCCGACGCTGCGCCCGAGCCGGGACACCGGTACGCCGATCCGCTCGTCGATCGCGATGACCCGGTCGATCACCGCCCAGTCGTAGGTGGCGTCGGCGTGGTCGTTCACGACGCCGCCCGGCCGCACCTGCCAGTCGCTGCAGGCCTGCAGGATCTCGGCGTTGAGTGGGAGGAATCCCTCGTAGACCCGACGGGCCGCGGCCTCGGCATCCGACCCGGCGTCGAGGCGGGCCGTGGCCTCGGCGTGCTCCCGACCGGTCGGCGTGAGGATGATGCGCTCACCCCGGCGCACGGCGTACCCGTGCTCCACGAGGACGTCGGAGGAGGGACCCCCCGGATCGGAGGTCATCCCGACGAGGCGGAGGCGGTGGAGCAGGTCGAGGTCGAGCACGGTGGGTCCGATGCTACCGACGCCCGGGTCGGCGGCGCGCCGGTAGCATCGCCCGCCGTGACCGACGCTGCTGCTGCCACCCCCCTCGGGACCGGGACCACGGTCTTCACGAACCCGCCGGTGTCGGGCACCTGGCGGATGCTCGACACCCCCGACGACGTGCTCGACCTCATGGACGAGGGGGCCGAGGGCATCGTCGCCGGGGTGCAGGACGCGGGCGCGACGTTCCTGGCGCCCATCTTCCACGAGCTCACCGCGGTCGTGTGCTTCTCGGGTACGCCGATGAGCCACATCGGCATCGTGAGTCGGGAGTACCGGGTGCCCTGCATCATGGCGACGGAGATGGCCGAGCGGCCGGCGAACGGCACGGCGGTCGAGGTCGACTGCACCGCCGAGGTGGG
>JALRDW010000145.1 GCA_023262065.1 Acidimicrobiia bacterium
CTATCGACAGGGCAAGTTCCGTGACGTCAAGCTGGCCAAGCAGGCTGCCGCCGTGGGCGATGTGTTCTCGCAGATGACCGAAGAAAAGGCGGGCGTCATCGGCGTGCTCATCAAGGCGGACGTGCAGGGCAGTGCCGAGGCGCTGCGCGATGCACTCGGCAAGCTCTCGACCGATGAGGTGCAGGTCAAGGTCGTCGCGAGCGGCGTCGGCGGCATCACCGTGAGCGCCTGCGAGATCGTCCTCGAACACCTCTGATCCCCACGCGATCCGGGTACCGAATGCGCCGGTTTCCGGCCACATTGGCGACCCGGATCGAGGTGGGTCAGCGACCTCCGGCCATCCACCACGGACTGAAAACCTTGAGGTCACGGTTGCCAAGGTCGTAGTAGCTGATGATCGGGTTGCCGTTGATGCCGATGGCGATCGATGTGTAGTAGCCGACGCGGCCGGTGGTTTGGATCGCACGCGTGGTGGCAGAGGTGCAGGTGGGGTCGCCACACGACGCGACGCAAGGAGCGCAGGGTCTGATGCCCGAACCGCGACGGATCACACCGGACGACCTCCGGGCGAAGTTCGAGGAGATCAACGACACCGTCGCCGGCGAGGTCGACGGCCAGAAGCGCAACGCCGTGGCCACGGCGGTGGTCATCGGCACGGTGGTCGTCGTCGGCATCTTCCTCATCGGAAGGTGGCGCGGGAAGCGCCTCGCCACCGTGGTCGAGATCCGCCGGGTATGAGCTTCGCCCGGAGCCTCTCGAAGACTGCGATCGGCTACGGCCTCCGGCGTCACTCGCGGGCGAACGGGCTCATGGCCTCGTTCCTCATCCTCCGGTTCGCACGGCGCCGACTCCGCTCGCGCAACCGGGTCCTGCTGCGGTTCAAGGTCGACCCGGGCGCGCGCTACGAGATCGTCGGCATCCGCCGGGGCGCCTGATCCGAACGGTCCGGATCCGGTCCGGCTCCGGGGACCGGTACCCTGCACCCCGATGAAGGTCCTCCTCCGTAATCCACGACGCGAACTCGAGATCGAGGGTCCGATGGTCGCCGACGTGCTCCTGCGGCGGCTCGACATCAATCCGGAGACCGTGCTCATCATCTGCGACGGCACACTGGTCCCGCGCGACACCCGCCTCAGCGACGACGCCGAGGTGGAGCTCCGTCCCGTCATCTCCGGGGGTGCGGCGTGAAGTGCCGACGGTGCCGGCAGCCGGCGGTCATCGACCTGCGGCGCCACAACGCGGCCTTCTGCTCGGACTGCTTCCTCCACCACTGCCGCGAGCAGGTACGCCGGGCGATCAGCGAGTTCTCGATGTTCGGACCAGAGGACCGGATCCTCGTCGCGGTGTCCGGCGGGAAGGACTCCCTCGCCCTGTGGCACCTGCTGCGCGAACTCGGCTACTCGGCGGACGGCCTCTACATCGGCCTCGGCATCGGCGGGTACTCCGAGGAGTCGGAGATCCGGACCCGAGCCTTCGCGGACGACCACGGCCTCACCCTCCGGGTGATCTCGCTGCCGGAGGACCACGGCTACGACGTCGAGACCGCGGCGCAGCGCACCCGGCGGGCACCCTGCGGGGCGTGCGGCCTGTCGAAGCGTCACCTGTTCAACCGCGCCGCGCTCGACGGCGGATACGACGTGGTGGCGACCGGTCACAACCTCGACGACGAGGCGGCGGTGCTCCTCGGCAACGTGCTGCACTGGGAGCCCGGGTACCTCGGTCGCCAGTACCCGGTGCTCCCGGCGACCGAGGGCTTCGCCCGCAAGGTGAAACCCCTCGTTCGCCTCGGCGAACGGGAGATGGCCGCCTACTGCGTCCTGCTCGGCATCGAGTACCAGGTCGAGGAGTGCCCGATGGCCGAGGGCAATCGGCACCTCGGGTACAAGGAGGTGCTCAACGATCTCGAGGCGAGGTCGCCGGGATCGAAGGCCGCGTTCCTCGCATCGTTCTTCAGCCGCGGGCACGAGTTCTTCCGCGACGCTGCGGGTGGGGAGCAGGAGGCGCTCCACGGGTGCGTCGAGTGCGGGAGCCCGACGACGGGCGAGGTCTGCGCCTTCTGCGCACTGCGGGCGCGGGTCGTCGGGGACACCCCCGTCACCATCGGCAGGAAGGACTGAGCACGATGGGTCGACCCTTCGTCGCAGGGGACATGGTGCTCCTCGAGGACTCCAAACGTCGCCGCCACCTCATCACCCTCAGCGAGGAGGGCGAGTTCCACAGCCACACCGGCGTGCTCCCGCACCGGAACCTCATCGGCCAGGAGGAGGGCGTCACCGTGCGCACGACCCGCGGGGCACGCCTCGTCGCGCTGCGGCCGACGCTCGCCGAGTACGTCCTCAAGATGCCGCGCGGGGCCCAGGTCATCTATCCGAAGGACCTCGGGCCGATCATCATGCTCGGGGACGTCTTCCCCGGTGCGCGCGTGCTGGAGTCCGGTGTCGGGTCGGGTGCCCTCACGATGACGCTGCTGCGCGCGGTCGGCCCGACGGGACACGTGCTCGGGTACGAGCTCCGCGAGGACTTCGCCGAGCGGGCGCGGCGGAACATCGAGGGGTTCCTCGGACCCGACGCGCCGGTGACCATCGAGGTCCGCGACATCTACGAGGGCATCGAGGCGACCGATCTCGACCGGATCGTGCTCGACCTCCCGGAGCCCTGGCGCGTCGTCGAGCACGCCGCCGGGGCGTTGCGGCCCGGCGGCATCCTGCTCTCGTACCTGCCCACGATCGGGCAGGTCGGGCTGCTGCGGGAGGCCCTCGCCGCGTCCTCGTTCGGCATGGCCGAATCGCTCGAGGTGCTCCAACGCACCTGGCACGTCGAGGGGCAGTCGATCAGACCCGACCACCGGATGGTCGCCCACACCGGCTTCCTGACCCACGCGCGGTTGCTCGTCCCGGAAGGGTGAACACGCTCGACCTCACGGTGCTCGCACTCGCGACGCTCGCCTCGATCGTGGGTGCGGCGCTCGGGCTGCTGCGGTCGATGGCGGTGTGGATCGGTCTGGCACTCGGCACGACCGCCGGGGTGGCGCTGCTCCCGACGGTCGCCGAGCGCGTGGCCGCCGGGTCCGAGGCCGGCACGCTGCTCGGTCCGGTCGCGACGGTGCTCGGCGCCGCCTCCGTCGGTGCACTCCTCGGGGTCCTCGCAGGTTCCGCGCTGCGAGGCGGACGCGCCGATCGTCGGCCGGGCCGGGTCGACCGGCTCCTCGGGTCCGCGGTCGGCGCGTGCGCCGTGGTGGCGCTGGCGTGGATCCTCCTCCCGCTCGCCGTCGCGTCCCGCGGCTGGCCCGATGAACTGACCCGGAGCTCCGCCGTCGCACGGCTCCTGGATCGTCACGGCCCCGAGCTGCCCGGCCCCCTCGTCGAGGCCGTTCGGACCCTGGCGATCGGTCGACCCGCTCCGGGGACCCCGGTGGTGCCGTCGAGCGAGGTCGGTCCGCCGCCGACGATGACCGTGCTCGGTCCGGGGGCCGCGGCCCGTGCCGCCGGCGCGACCGTGCGCATCGAGGGCCGGGCGTGCTCGCTGCTCCAGGACGGCACCGGTGTGGCGATCGGCACCGACCTCGTGGTCACCGCCGCCCACGTCGTGGCGGGGGAGGAGCGGACCGCCGTGATCCGGCCCGACGGATCGAGCCTCCTCGCGACGGTGGTCGCCTTCGACCCGGCCCGGGACGTCGCCGTGCTGCGGGTTCCCGGGCTCGGGCTCCCGTTCCTCCGGACCGGGACGGGTGGGGTCGGCGATCTCGTCGGGATCCCCGGGCATCCGCAGGGCGGACCGCTCCGCATCGCCGACGCCCGCATCGCCGAACGGATCACCGCCACGGGCCGCGACATCTACGACCGACGGGACACCCGGCGCGACGTGTTCGTGCTGGCGGCCGCCCTCGCGCCGGGCGACTCCGGCGCAGGACTCGTGAGCACGGACGGCCGACTCGTGGGACTCGCCTTCGCCGTGGATCCGGATACGGCGACCACCGCCTACGCGATCACGGACGTTGAGCTCGCCCCCGTGCTGCGGCGGGTCGGTTCGTCGCCGGTGTCGACGGGTCCCTGCGCGCGCCGGTGATCCGCGGTCAGCCGACCCCGAACCAGCCCGCGATCGTCACGCCGACGACGACGAGTGCGAGGGCCGACACCGTCCCCACGCAGGCCAACGCCGCGACGCGGTTGCGGGGGCTGCTCACCGCGGACCCGACGACCGCCCGGCGGTTCGACAGGACGTAGAGGAAGCCCAGGATGATCGGCGTGACGAGGCCGTTGAGGATCTGCATGCCGATGAGCAGCGAGAACAGGTTGACGGGGACGAGTGCCACCGCCGCGCCGACCACCACCTGGGCCGTGAAGAACCCGAGGAAGAAGGGGGCCTCGGAGAACCGGCGCGAGACCGAGCGTTCGGCTCCCACCGCCTCGGCGATCCCGTAGGCGGTGGAGAGGGGGACGACCGCCGCCGCGAGCGCGGACGCGCCGAGGAGGCCGATGCCGAACAGGGTCTGGGCCCCGGACCCCGCGACGGGTTCGAGCGCCCGTGCGGCCTGCGCCGCCGAGTCGAGCGGACCCGTGCCGCCGATCGTGGCCGCCGTCGCGATGAGGATGCAGATGAAGATCCCGCCGGCGATGATCGCACCGCCGACGGCGTCGGTGCGGACCCGCGGGTACTCGTCCGGATCCGCGCCCCGGTCGGCGACCGCCGCCGACTGGTACAGCTGCATGTACGGGGTGATCGTCGTCCCGACGAGGGCGACGGCCATGAGCAGGAACGCCTTGGTGCCCACGACGTGGGGGACCACCGCGTTCACGGCGACCGCCTTCCAGTCCGGCCGGGCCAGCACCATCGCGATCGGGTAGGCGAGGAAGGCGAGGGCGAGGGTGAGGAAGATCCGTTCGGCCCACCGGTACGAACCGAAGACGACGACGGCGATCAGCACCACGGCCGCCGCGGGCACCGCCACGTACCGGCTCACCCCGAACAGTTCGAGGGCGGCTCCGATGCCGGCGAACTCGGAGACCACGAGGCCGAGGTTCGCGACGAGCAGGCAGACCACCGCGAACGCGCCGACCCGGAGGGAGAACTGCTCGCGGACGAGGGCCATGATGCCCTCGCCGCCGAACACGCCGACGCGGGCCGCCATCTCCTGGACGACGATGAGCATGAGCGTGATGACCACGGCGAGGAAGAGCGGCTTGTACCCGAACTGCGCGCCGGCCGAGGAGTAGGTGGCGATCCCGCCGGAGTCGTTCCCGGCGTTCGCCGCGATGAGGCCCGGCCCGAGGATGGCCAGGATCGCGGTCGGGCGCACCCACCGACGGAGTCGGCGCGGGGCGGCGGGCGTGGACGTGGGCGTGGTCATCCGACGAGGAACCTCGGGAAGCGGAGCTTGCCCTGCTCCGGGACCAGCGCGTCCACGAGGTCGTCGGCGAGGATCCGGCCGAGCGGACGGTCATCCTCGTCGACGACGAGCACCGAGGACCCACGCGAGTCGATGAACTGCGCGACGACGTCCTCGACCGAGGCGTCGGGCGGCACCGTCACCGGCTCCGGACCGTTCGTGAGATCACCCACGAGGTCGTCCTTCGCCGCGACGAGCAGTTCGAAGAGCCCGATGTCGTGGACGAGACGACCCTCAGCGTCGACGACGATCACCGCGTCCACATCCGACTGGTGCTCGGCCTCGGCCCGCAGGATGCGCCGCACCTCGGCGACCGTCTGGTCGGCAGCGACGAGGATGAGGTTCGTCGTCATGACCCCGCCGGCCGACTCCTCGTCGTACCCGAGCAGGGTCGCGAGTTGGAGCGCGGTGGTGCGGTCCATCGCGGCGAGCAGCGCCTCGACCTCGCCGTCCCCGAGCTCCCGCAGGGCATCGACCGCCTCGTCCGGTTCCATCTCGACGATGAGCGCGGCCGCCGCCTCCGGGGTCATCTCGCGGAGCAGGTCCCGCAGCTCGTCCGGCTCCATCTCCTCGAGCGCGTCCGCCGCGGCCTCGGGGTCGAGGGCCGAGAGGAGTTCCTGCCGCTCGTCCCGTCCGAGCTCCTCGAGGAGGTCGGCGAGGTCCGCCGGCCGCATGCGACGCAGGGCCTGGTTCGGCGTGGCGAGGCGCATCGACCCCTCGGAGGCTGCGAACGGCTGCACGGAGGCCCAGTCGATGACGCGCTCGGGGGTCGGGCGGGTCCGGCGCGTCGCCGGGCCGAGGCGACGCAGCAGCGTCACGAAGCCGACGTCCACCCCGACGAGTCGGATGTCCTCGCCGACGTGGGCGAGGTAGAGGTCGGACGCGCGCACGACCCGCACGCCGTCGATGTCCACGAGCTGGTGGTCGATGACGTCCGCGTTGAGGCACACCTCGGCGTCCCGGCGGCCGAAGTCGCGCAGGTCGAGGCGGGCGTCGGTGAGGCGCGCCCCCCGGTGGGAGAGCTCGGCGACCTTCGTGATCGGGACGTAGGCCCGGCGCCGACCGACCCGCACCACGAGTCCGATGACCGGCGGGTAGTGCTCGTCCTGCCACCGCACGACGACGTCGGCGATCCGGCCGACCTCGACCGCGTCACCCGTGGTGACGACGCGTCCGACGAGGCCCGCCACCGACACGAGCGCGTCGGCGATGGAACGGTTGGCGAGGATCCGTTGGGTTCGGCGCTCCCGGCGGCGACGGATGGCGGCCGGCGCGGGGAAGGAGGGGCGACGGGGCATGTCGACTCCCGGGCGTTCGTGGCTCGGCCGGGACCGGTCGGTCCACGGTCGATGCGGCGGGCGGTGGGACCACACCGCGCCCGAGGACGGCCCGCCGGGTCAGGAGACGGCGGGACCGGGGAGGGCGCGGTGACGGCTACTCGGGGGTTCGCCGGAGCACATCTGCGTCACCTCCCTCACCGCCGCACCCCGCAGGGGGCGGCCCACCATCGTCGGAACGGTCGTCCGGACGCCACGGACCGGAGCCTGCAGCCTACCAGCCACCCCGAACCGCCCGGATCGGCGGGTTCCGGACGCGACGGACGGGAGGACCATGGCCCTCCCGTCCGCTCGTTCACTGCTGCGATCCCGTCGGCCGTGCGCCGGCCGACGCGGGTCTACTCCTCGATGAAGATGCACTCCCCGGGGCACTCCTCGGCGGACTCCACGACCGCTTCGAGCATGCCGTCCGGGATGTTCGCCAGTCCCTCGGCGCCACCGGGGCTGTTGAAGATCTTGTCGCCCTCCTTGACGTAGGCGAGCCCGTCGTCGAGCAGCGTGAACACGGCGGGAGCGATCTCCTCGCAGAGGCCGTCGCCGGTGCACAGGTCCTGGTCGATCCACACCTTCATCTGAGACTCCCTGGTCGTGCCGGCCGGGGGTGGCCGGGCCGGGGGGACGGTCCCGAGCGGAACCGGACCCTCCGATCGCAATCGTGCTGTCGGCTTGCAGGTGTCGGCGCCGGACCGGGGTACTCGTTCGGGAGAACGATCGAGCCCTCGGTGCGGTGTCGAGCCGTGAGCGGACCCGGGGATCCGCCACGGGGCGGGAGCGTACCCGGATCCCCGGCGGGTATCCGGCATCGAGCCGACGCACCGTGGCTAGGGTGACCGACAACGGGTCCGGCCCCACCCGAGGGGCGGCGGTGCAGGGGACGAGGAGGAGTCGTGGCGAGCGAGCACGAACGGCGACTCTCCGAGTACGCGGCCCAGGTCGAGGAACTCCAGGCGAGCATCAAGTCGCTCGAGGAGGAGCTCGCGGTGCTGACCCGGCGGCTGCAGGAGGCCCCGAAGCGGGTCCGGACCCTCGAGGAGCGGCTGCTCGAGACCAAGGGGCAGCTCACCCAGGCGGTCGCCCACAACGAGCGTCTCTCGGCCACGTTGCGGGAGGCCCGCGAGCACATCGCGGCGCTGCGCGAGGAGGTCGAGAAGCTGACCCAGCCGCCGTCGGCCTACGGCACCTTCCTCGGCCGCAACGAGGACGGCACGGTCGACATCTTCAGCGCCGGACGCAAGATGCGGGTGGCCCTGCACCCCGAGCTCGAGGCCGAGCCGCTGCGCCGCGGTCAGGAGATCGTGCTCAACGAGTCACTGTCGGTGGTGCTGGCCCGCGGTCCCGAGGTCCAGGGCGAGGTCGTGATCTTCAAGGAACTGCTCGCCGACGGCGCCCGCGCCCTCATCGTGGGCCGCGCCGACGAGGAACGGGTGTGCGAGCTGGCCGAGGATCTCATCGGGGTGCGCCTCCGGGCCGGCGAGCACCTGCTCATGGAGGGCCGGTCCGGGATGCTCGTCGAGCGGATCCCGCGTCCCGAGGTCGAGGAGCTCGTGCTCGAGGAGGTGCCGGACGTCGACTACGCCGACATCGGGGGCCTCGGGAGGCAAATCGACCAGATCCGCGACGCGGTGGAACTCCCATTCCTGCACCCCGACCTGTTCCTCGAGCATCGGCTGGCGCCGCCCAAGGGAATCCTGCTGTACGGCCCGCCGGGCTGCGGCAAGACGCTCATAGCCAAGGCGGTGGCGCACTCCTTGGCGAAGAAGGTGGCCGAGCGCACGGGACGCGAGGAGGGCCGCTCCTACTTCCTCAATATCAAGGGCCCGGAACTGCTGAACAAGTACGTGGGGGAGAC
>JALRDW010000194.1 GCA_023262065.1 Acidimicrobiia bacterium
CCGCCACGCCGATGCGGATGCCCTCGTCGTGCCAGCGGGCGCACTCGGCGAGCGCACGGCCGAGCACGAAGCGGGCGAGCGGCCCCGCGAGGTTCCGCTCCTCGACCAGGTCGATGAACTCGTCCGGGCCCACGAGGCCGCGCTCGGGGTGGCGCCACCGCACGAGCGCCTCGGCCCCGACGAGCGACTGGTCGTCCACGGAGACCTTGGGCTGGAAGTGGACGGTGAGCTCGTCGAACTCGATCGCACGGGCGAGGTCGCCGCCGAGCACGAGGCGCTGCGGGCTGTTGCGGTCGAACTCCGGGTCGTAGCGGTCCCAGCGCTGGCCGCCGGCCTTGGCGACGTACATCGCGACGTCCGCCCGCTGGACCAGCGTCGCCGCGCTGGTGCCGTCGTCGGGGTACATCGCGATGCCGATGCTCGCGCCCACGGTGAGCGACCGGCCGTCCACGACGAACGGGGTCTCGAACTGCTGCATGAGCCGGCGGGCCACGGCGACCGCCTCCTCCTCGTCCTTGATGTCGCCGACGAGGATGCCGAACTCGTCGCCGCCGAGGCGGGCGACGACGTCGCCGCCGCGGGCGACGTGGCCGAGGCGACCGGCGATCGCCCGGAGCAGGGAGTCACCGACCCCGTGCCCGAGCGTGTCGTTGACCTCCTTGAACCGGTTGAGGTCCATGATCATGATCGCCGAGCACACCCCGCGACGCCCGGCGACGACGTCCTCGATCTGCTCCTCGAAGCAGATGCGGTTGGGGAGGCCGGTCAGCGCGTCGTGGAGCGCACGGTGCCGCTTGTCCTCGAGTTCGTTCCGCAGCACCTCGACGAGGCGGCCCTTCTCGAGCGCCACGGCCGCGTGGGCAGCGAGCGCCTTGAGGAGTCGCACGTCGTGCTCCTCGAACATGAGCATGTCCCCGGACCGATCCACGGCCACGAGCGCGCCGAAGGTCTGGTCGCCGTGGGTGAGCGGCCGGATGATGGCCTCGTCCCCGCCGAGCTCCGCCAGCGCCCGATGCGCCGCGGGTCCCCGCACGTCGTGCGGCAGCCACAGCGCCTCCCCGGCGGCGACCGCGCCCCAGATCTCGTCGCCGAGGTCGAGGCCCGGGTCGTCGAGGCGTTCGATCTGCCGGTCGGCACCGAGCGAGACCCGGATCATCGTGGCGTGGTCCTCGTTCGGGAGGATGAGGATCTCGGCCCGCTCCGCCCGCAGCAGCTCCTCGGTGCGCTCGAGGATCACCCGGGCGACCGCGTCGAACTCGACCGCCGGCCCGATCTCGGTCGTGAACTGGAAGAGGTGCTCGAGGGTCCGATTCCGATCGGCCAGGACCGCGTACCCCCGCAACGCCCCGTACACGCCGAGCGCGACGAGTACGACGAGCGCCGCGAAGCTCGGCCGATCCGTGATCGCGAGCACGAGGAGCGCACCGAGCGCGGTGTTGATGAGGAGCACGGCCCGGCTCACGAACCGCAGACCGACGGCATCGGCGGCCCCCGGACCCTCAGTGAGGCGGATCACGAGGTTGACGAGGAACTCGCTCAACTGGTCGCTGATGAGGATGGCGGCGATGGCGGCGACCCAGCCGCGTACCGAGAGCGGATCGCTGCCCGCGATCATGAAGCGGTAGACACCGATGGCGACGAGCGTCTCGAGCGCGGCCCGACCGAGGTTGAAGACGATCTTCAGCGGCCGGAGCCGGTCGACGGCGACGAGCACGATGAGGGTGCCGAGGAGCCGCTCGACGATGAGCACCGCCGGCGCGACGAGGGCGAGCCCCACGACGATCGGGATCTCGGTGAGGCACAGCGTCATCGAGTCCCGGCGGAACTGGATGTGGACCGCCGTCGCCTCGGCGATCGCGATGGCGGCCACCATCACCCACCAGGCCGGAGCGCCCGGGTGGAGGGCGCCGATCGGACGAACGAGCAGCGTCCCCGCGATCGCGACGATCGCGAGCCCGAGGGTCAGGAGGTGCACCGGACCGAACGCGGCCCGGAGCCGCCGCGCGATCACGGTGCGTCGACCCTCGGGCTCGCGCCGTCCGTCCGGTTGGTCGACATCGGGACGACCATCGTGCTCACGTCCTGCTCCTCCGACTCCCGGGGCTCAGGCGTCCACGCCCCGGTTCCCACAACGACCGGTACCGGTCCGGGCCCGCGACCGGAGGGTCGGAGCCCGGACCTGACCACGATCAGAACCCGCCGAGGACGCTGCCCCAGCCGGCCGAGGTCCAGGTGCCGGCGGTCCAGGAGTCGTCCGTCCACCGACGGGCGTCCCAGGTGTCGTTGGTCCAGCGCCGTGCGGCCCACACGTCGGCGTCCGTGATGTCACCCGACCAACCGGCCGAGGTCCACCGACGGGCCACCCACGGGCTGCCCGAGTAGGGCTCGCTCGTACCACCACCGACGAGGAAGTTGCCCGCCGATCCGGCCGACGGCTCCCAGGGCTGGGCGTAGCGGGCGGGGTTGTTCGCCGCCGCCTTCGTGTTGTCGAGGGCCCACTTGATGTTGAGCGAACCCGTGCCACCACGGGTGCTCATCGCACCGGAGAGCGGGTACGAGCCGGCCCGGAGCGTGTACTTGATGGTGTCGGGCGTCGCGGTCGGGAACTTCGAGAGGAGGAGCGCCACCGCACCGGAGACCACCGCGGTCGCCTGGGAGGTGCCGCTGCCCTTGAAGAAGCGGACGTCGCTCACGCCTTCGGGGTACAGCCAGTCGATGAACGAACCCGGGTTGCGCAGGCTCGTGACCGAGGTGCCCGGGGCGACCACGTCGACGCCACGGGTGGCCGAACCGTTCTGCGAGTAGTCGGCGAGCACGTCGTCGGCGAGGGTGATCGTGCCGCGGGCGTCGGTCGCCCCGACGGCGATCACGAACGGGTCGTACGCCGGGTTGGCGAGCTCGTCGGTGGTCGGTCCGGCGTTCCCGGCCGAGGCGATGACGACGATGCCCGCGTTCCAGACCTGCTCGACCGCGTAGGCCAGCGGGTCGTTCTGGTACGGGAGGCCGGTGTCGGCGGCGAAGGCGAGGTTCAGCACCCGGATCGGCACCGCGAGGGTGTCCCGGTTCTCGACCACCCAGCCGAGCCCCTCGATGACGGTCGAGACGCTCGTCGTACCGTCGGCCGTCGCGACCTTCACGTTGATGAGCGTCGCGTTGGGCGCCATGCCCATGAAGCCGACGCTCGGCTTGCGGGGGTCGGCGTTCGCGTCACGCCCGGCGATGATGCCGGCGAGGTGCGTGCCGTGGCCCGCGGTGTCGAGGTTGGCGAGCTCGGGGTTGCTCGCCTCGTGCGAGAAGTCCGGGGCGTTGATGATCTTGCCCGGCCGGTCGAGACCGGGGACGGGCACGATGCCGGTGTCGACGAGGGCCACGCCCACGCCGAGACCCGTCGTGTTGTACCCGTTCCACGCGGTGGTCGCCGCAGTGGCCTGCTGGATGTTGGAGAGGAGACCCATGTCGACGGTGCTGCCACCGCTGGAGGTGTTCGCACCCTGGGTGCGCAGCATCGAGTCGGGCGTGATCGTCACGTTCGAGACGCGGGCGAGCTCCCGGAACGCCGACGGGGCGAGGTGGGCGGCGACCCCGCCCACGAGGGCGAGGCGCTTGGTCACCGTGCCGCCGGCCTCGACCACCGCACGAGCGGCGGCGTCGGCGTCGGCGAGGCGGACGATGTAGTCACCGGCCGCGGTCGGGGCGGCGACGAAGCCCCGGATCGACTCGGCACGGGCCGTGGTCGTCTGCGCGCCGAGCGTCGTGAACGTGAGGGAGGCGACGAGTCCCGTCGCCACGAGCGCCACGGCGCCCCTCCAGCTCCGGCGGCCCGATCGGGTCCCCGTGATCGTGTGTGCGTACGTGGTCATTGATGCTCCCCGGATGCGCAGGGTGCCCGCCCTGCGTGGTCATAACGCCACGGAACGTAAATGGTCCCGATATGGACCGCAACCTGCCGAAAGTCCCATTCGTGCGACCAACGACCCGGAAAACCCTTCATCTGAAGGGCTTTCCGGCGTTTCGCCCAGACGGGGCCCGGCATTCCGCCCCACGTGGCGCGCGTACTCGGGTGCGGAACGTGGTGGAACAAAAACATCTTCACCGCGCCGCGCAGCGTCCGGATCGGAGCAGGGCCGGGCGGCGCGGCCACCGACCGCCGCACTGCGCAGGGCACGGCGGCGAACCCGGCGACGGCGGGTACCGGCGCGCGGGACCTGGGCCGATCGGGGCCCGGAGTGGCGGCGGGCGCCGCCCTCGATCACTCGGACGTGGCGTCCGGCCCACCGATGCGATCGCAGGTGGCCGTGAAGTTCAGGTAGTCCCAGATCATCCGGTCCCCGTCGCGCCGGCGGCGCACCTCGACCGGCAGCCCCACCGGGCGCAGCACGTGCACACCGTCCTCGTAGGCCGCGACCACCGTGATCGGGGTCGTGTGGTCGAACTCCGCGACGTCGTGCACACCGTTCGCCTCGGTCCCGTCGCAGCGCATGTCGTGGATGATCCCGCTCGCGGTCACGACGAGTCGGTCGCCCGCCTGCTCGATGCGCTGGAGGTGCCCGAGGATGCGGTGCGCCGGATCGTCGGCACCATCGACGCTCACGGCGACGACCCGCCAGAGGCCGCGCAGGTCGGGCGCGCCCTCGACGAGGGGATCGACGCATCCGGCGAGCACCGGCGCGGGCATCGCTCCGGACCACCCCCCGGTCGGTGTGAAGGCGACCGGGATCTCGTCGACCGTGCGCCGTGCGTCGCTCATCGCGTCCCCCATCCTCCGGGCTCGGAACCCTGCGGCGCGGTTGTGCGGCCGCCGGCCCGACGCTAGGTTCTGACAGTCGAAGTGTCAATACGTCGCCGTCCTGGGTCGGCGGGTCAGGAGAGGGTCAACCGTGCAGATCGAGGTGCTGCGAACCGACCTCCACCGGGTCCGGACGGTCGACGCGTCCCCCGGCCCACTCGCGCCCGACGCCGCCCGCGTCCGCATCGAGACGTTCGCGCTCTCCTCGAACAACATCTCCTACGCGGCGTTCGGCGACGCGCTGCGGTACTGGGACTTCTTCCCCGCTGCATCCGGCGCCGAGGGCGAGTCCTGGGGCCGCATCCCGGTGTGGGGTTTCGCCCGCGTCGTCGAGACCGACGCACCCGACGTCACCGTCGGGGAACGCCTGTACGGCTACTGGCCGATGGGATCGGACCTCGACATCACCCCCGGGCGCAGCAACGAGCGCGCGGTGGCCGACCTCGCACCGCACCGGGCCGCGATGGCCGCCGCGTACAGCCGCTACGCCCGGGTCGACGCCGATCCGATGCTGCGAGCCGGACGCGAGGCCCACCAGATGCTGCTGTTCCCGCTCTTCTACACCTCGTTCCTCGCGGATGACTTCCTCGCCGACCACGACGACTTCGGCGCCGGGGTCACGATCGTCTCGAGCGCCTCGAGCAAGACGGCGATCGGCATCGCCCATCGGTCCCGCGCCCGCGACCACCGCTGCATCGGGCTCACCTCCGCCGGGAACCGCGCCTTCACCGAGGAACTCGGCGTCTACGACCTCGTCCTGACCTACGACGAGATCGGGGAGGTCCCGCTCGGGCCGAGCGCGTACGTGGACCTCGCCGGCAACGCAGCGATCACCCGGGCGGTCCACGAGCGCCTCGGTGATGCGCTCGGCCACTCGATGATCGTCGGTGGGACGCACTGGGACCAGCCCGGCGACAACTCCGGGGCGAGCCTGCCCGGCCCGCGCCCGGCGTTCTTCTTCGCACCGACCCAGATCGCGAAGCGGGTCGAGGAGTGGGGCCAGGAGACCATGGACGCCCGCCTCGGCGAGGCCTGGGACGAGTACGCCGCCTGGTGCGACTCGTGGATCGAGTTCCGCGAGTTCGCCGGCCCCGACGCGGTGACCGCCGCCTACCTCGAGCTGCTCGAGGCCGGAGCCGACCCGCGCGTCGGCTACATCTGCACCCTCGATCCCGACGCCGTGGGCGTCTGAGCCGGACCGGAGCACACCGTGGAACTCACCGATCGCACCGCCGTCGTCACCGGGGCCGCCTCCGGGATCGGCCTCGCCCTCACCGAACGACTCCTCGACGAGGGCATGTCCGTGGTCATGGCCGACGTCGAGGCGGAGCGACTCGCCGCTGAGGCCACACGCCTCGCGGACGCCGGTGCCGCCGTGCTCGCGGTCCCGACCGACGTCGCTGAGATCGCCCAGGTCGAGGCGCTGCGGGACGCGACCCTCGACCGGTTCGGCTCGGCCCACCTGCTCGTGAACAACGCGGGGGTCGCGGCGGGCATGCCGTCCTGGCGCACCCCGGCTGCGGTCTACGACTGGGTCGTCGGCGTCAACCTGCTCGGTGTGGCCTACGGCGTGAGCACCTTCGCTCCCCTCATGGTCGAGCAGGGCGAGGGCCACATCGTGAACACGGCCTCCGAGGCCGGGCTGTCGGCGACCCCGATGCTCGGCTCGTACCACGCGACCAAGTACGGCGTGGTCGGGTTGACCGAGGCCCTGTCGATGGAACTCGACGGCACCGGCGTCGGCGTGTCCTGCCTGTGCCCCGAACTCGTCGACACGAAGATCTTCGAGGCCACGCGCAACGCGCCCGAGGCCACGGGCCTCCCGAAGCCCCCGCCCATCCCGATGTCGACCATCGAGGGCTTCATGCACACCGTCGCGATGGACCCGCGCGACGTGGCGGGCCAGATCGTCTACGCCGTGCGGGCGAACCGCTTCTGGATCCTCACGCACTCCGTGACCCGCACCCGCGTCGCGGAGCGCAACGCGGACCTCGATGCGCAGCGCAACCCGCGCTCCCCGTTCGGCCGCTGATCAGAGCCCGAGACGATCGAGCAGTTCGGCGAGCGCGGCGTCGAACCCGCCACGCGAGAACGCACGCGCGACGATCGTCCGCAGCCCGTCGCTCGCCACCGACCACCGCGCCGGATCGTCGAGCAGCGCCCGGGCCAGACCGGCCTGTGCCTCGGGCTCCTCGGCGACGAGGAGTTCGGTGAGGGTCGGGTCCAACCCGAGGTTCTCCGCGGCGCAGGGCGTCATCACCGTCGGGGTCCCGGCGGCGGCCGCGTCGAGGAGCCGCAACTTCAGCCCAGCGCCGAACCGCAGCGGGCACAGGTGGACGCGGAAGCCCGCGAGGAACTCCACCGGGTCGTCCACCCGTCCGAGGACCCGGGTGCCCGGTCCGGCGAGGTCGAGCACACGCGCGGTCGGCGCGGCGCCGGCGACGACGAGCGGTTCGCCGACGAGCGGGGCGATCCGCTCGGACGCGATGACCGCGGCGTCCTCGTTCGGCCCGCCGGGCCCGGCGAGGAACCCCCCGAAGAACACCAGCCCCGCCCGCTCGTCGAACCCGGGCACGACCGCGGGCGGATCGACCGCGTGGGCACAGACCGCGACGGGCAGGTCGGGGGCGATCGCGTGCACGAACCCGATCCCGTCGGGGGCGACGAGCAGGACGCCGTCGGCCCAGAGCACGGCGGCGGCCTCCGCCCCGATCTCCGTTCCGGCCCGCTCCTCGACGCCGAGGTCGTTGCGGACCCGGGCCTCACGGAGGCTGCGGCGGTGGAACAGGCTCTCCGCGTCGTAGATGCGCACGGCCCGGGGCTGGGTGCGATCGATGAGGGGCCGGAACCGGGCGTGGTTGTCGGGTCGGGCGACGATGACGGCGCGGAACTCCCCCACCCGGGCCCGCAGGAGCGCGGCCACGTCACCCGCGACCACCTCCACCCCCAGCCCCTCGAGGTCCGGTGCGTAGCGGTCGGCACCCTGCGCGGACACCGCGCCCCACACGAGGTCGTACCCGGGACGCACGCGGCGCAGCGCGGCTGCGAGCAGCAGGCTCCGGGGATCACCGGCACCCGCATCGGCGTGCGGCACGCGATCCTCGATGACGAGGATGGATCCCGCCACGCGCGTATCGGTCATCGCCCGAGCACGGCACGCATCCGGGTCGCCCAGCGCACCGCCCGCGTGTCGCGCAGGGCGGCGACCTCGGCCTCGGCCGCGTCGGCTCGCGCGCGCTCGTGCTCCCGCGCCACCCCGAGCGCGTCGATCTGCTCGAGCAGCCGTGCGCGCTCGGCGGCTGCGGCGTCGAGGTCGTCGTGGAGGGCGGCCAGCGCGGCGGCGCTGCGGGAGCGCTCGCGCGCGAGGTCCTCGTCACGGGGGCGCTCGGCTGCGGTCATGGCCCGATCATCGCAGAGCGCCGGGCGACCGGCTCAGACGGCGAGACCGAGCCGACGCCCGATGACCGTGAGGCAGTCCTCCGGGGCGTCGAACTGCACGAAGTGCCCGGCGTCCGGGATCCGGTCGAGCGTCGCGCCCGGGATCCGGGTGACCCAGGCCTCGGCCTGTTCGTAGGGGAACACCGGGTCGGCGTCGCCGAACGCGAGGTGGACCGGGCATCCGACCCAGGCGGCGAGCGCCGCATCGCAGCGCGCCTGTTCAGCGGCCCCACCCACCTCGGGCGCTCCGAACGGGATCATCGCGGGGAACGCCCGGGCCCCGGCCTTCGAGGCGGGGCCGTCGAACGGGGCGTCGAACGCCGCCTCGATCCGGGCGCGATCGGCATGGTCGCGCCGCATCGTCCCCGCCACGATCCGTCCCGTCGGCATGTCGCCACCGAGCGCGTCGGGGTCCATCGCCATCTGGCGCCACAGCCGCACGCCGTCGGAGTACGGGAAGTCGTCGCGGTGGAGCCAGGTGTTGAAGATGAAGGCGCGAGCGAATCGATCCGGATCATCGACGAGGCACCGCAGGCCGATCGGACCCGCCCAGTCCTGCACCACGAGGTGGACCCGCCCGAGGTCGAGCGACTCGATGATGTGGCGGAGCGACGCGCAGTGCCGCTCGTAGGAGTACCAGGCGTCGTCGGTCGGCTTGTCCGAGCGTCCGAACCCGGCCAGGTCGGGGGCGACGCACCGGAACCCGGCGGACGTGAGCCGGGCGATCCACTGCTCGTAGAGCACCGACCAGGAGGGTTCGCCGTGCAGCAGCAGGAACACTCCCCGCTCGTCGCCGACAGCCGGCGCGTCGGTCAGGTGGAGCTCGAGCGGCTCGTCGAGGCCGGCGGCCTCCCACTCGAGGATGCGTTCGGGCCAGGCCCGCACGAACTCGAGCCCGGCGAAGTTCTGCGGTGAGGTCCGGTGCACCGTGGTCACGGCGCGCAACCTAGCCGTGGGCGGACGGACTCCCGATCAGGCCCAGTGGTTCCTGAGCACGTCGACGAAGGTCGCGTTGTCGCGGGTGATGCGGTCCCAGCGGGCCTCGAGCCAGCGATGGGCCTCATCCTCGGACCAGCCATGGCGGCGCATGGCCCAGGCCTTGAGCACGAACGCCGTGCGACTCCGGCCACCGTGGCAGTGCACGAGCACCGGACGGTCCGGTTCCTCCTCGAGGAACGCGTCGATGGTGGCCACGAGATCCTCGAGCACGGCGATCGGATCGGCGTTGTGCTCCGCGCCCGGCTGGTCGACGAGGTAGGCCTGCCGCCGGATGGGCCGGTCGGCGAACTCGCCGGACGTGCGGCAGAGGGAGATGACCGCCCAGTCGCGGCCCGCCGCCCGTGCCCCCTCGAGGTCGGACGCGAACAGCGGCACCTCGTCGTGCACCCGCGTCGGACCGCCCGGAGTGTCGGCGGCCTGGTCCGCCACCGGGCCCCGGCCGATGAGGCCGCGGGCGAGGTGCAGCAGATCCCAGTGGTCGTACCCGGTGACGATCAGTTCGCCCCGAGCGTCGCGTCCCTGTGCGACCCGGCCGTTGAGGTAGGTCGTCCAACGGCTCGGAATCCCCTGGATCCCCCAGCGGGCCCCCGCGATCGAGCCGGCGACGGCGGCGACCGTGTCGGTGTCGCGGCCGAGCATGACGGCACGCACGACCGCGTCCTCGAAGGAGACCGCACCGCGCACCGCCCACACCGCCTGCGCGAGGCAGGTGAAGACGTCACCGTTCGACGTGCCCGGCACGGCCACGTACTCGGGGGCGAGCAGCGGACCCCACACCGCACGTGCCTCCGGCGGGAGGCGGTCGAGCACCTCGTCGATCGCCGCGAACACATCCTGGCCGCGCAGGCCGGCCCGGATCATCGCGGCGTGGATCGACGCCGCGTACCCGTTGTGCGGATCGTGGTGGGTCAGGGTCGCCTGCGCCGTGGCGAGCTCGATGAGGTCGTCGAGGTCGAGGCGGGCGGCGAACAGGCCGATCGGCGCGTTCCGCATGACCGAGCCGTTGCCGGCGGAACGCCCCGCCATCGCGTCGTGCACGGCCTCGGCCGCCCCGACGTGGTCGAGTGCGGCGAGGACGCTCCGGGTCTGGACCCCGACGTCGGCCGCGCCCTCGGCCCACCGCCGCCAACGCTCCCACAGGTCGGCCGCGTCGAACCCGTCGCACGCGACGAGTGACTCGGCGAGGGCGATCGCCATCTGGGTGTCGTCGGTGAACTCGGCCGGGCGCCATGCGTAGGACCCTCCGCCCCGCATCTCCCCGATGCCGCCGAGACGCGCCAGCGGGTTCGACTCGGCGTAGAGCCCGGCCTGCTGGAACTCGAAGGGCGCGCCGAGCGCGTCGCCGACGGCGAGTCCGATCAGCGCACCGATCGCGCGCTGCGCGCTGATCGTCCCGTCGGGGCTGCCCGCCCCGGCCTGCGTCATCCGGTTCACATCCGCCATCTCAGCTCCTCTCGTTGCAGGCCTCCATTATGGGGAGGGGGTCGGACATCGCCCGCGGGCGCAGCCCACCGTCGGCGCGATCGGACCGACCGATCAGAGACCGCAGGCCGCCGCACCGCCCCGCTCGAAGGTCGTGCGTCGGCAGTACACCGCCCGCGGCGCGTACTCGCCCATCACCGCAACAGCGAGCGCGAGAACTTCCAGCTGCGCAAGTCCACGACGTTCGACCAGAACACCGACGTGAACCTGAACCTCAGTCGCTCCTACACCCGCGGTTCGAAGGTGAACGTGCTCGGGCGCGAGAGCAACGTGCGCAGCAAC
>JALRDW010000078.1 GCA_023262065.1 Acidimicrobiia bacterium
TGGTGGGCGCAATGGAGATTTTTCCGGGGGTGGGGAATTCGTGATATTCGAGCGCTGCACGGCGCAGTTGAGCGCGTCGTTCTTCCGCATTGGGCAATGGCATGGTTTGACTCCTATGGGGCAGCAAGGGCCCCGTCAACAGGTGAGAGGACTTGAGGTCCTACATGAGCCACATTCTAGACCCCCGAAACTGAGGGACCGATGTGGGAAACCGCACTCAAAGTACGCAGTGTTTTGACTTGTACGCACAAGCCAACTTGAAGCATTGGCTTGGCTTTCGTCATGGTCACGTGATGCACGGGCTGTTAAGCACGCATCAGCGCTTCAATCTCATCGGCCCGGGAGGCCTGGGCCTTGAGCCCCAGACCCGAGCGTGCCCGCCGGCCCGATCCGGGTGCGAGGGCCCGTGGGGCCGCTCAGCCCCCGGCGGGGGTCACTCCCCGCGGCAGAGCAGCAGGTGGTACGGGGTGGCGAGGAGGATCCGCAGGTCCGTCCAGAACCCGATCGAGTCGACGTACTCGAGGTCGATGTCGACGCACTCGTGCATCTGGGCGCCCCGGCCGCGCTCCCGGATCTGCCAGAGACCCGTGATCCCCGGCTTCACGGCGTGACGGGCGTGCTCCCAGGGCTGGTACCGATCGACCACGGCGGGCAGTTCCGGACGTGGCCCGATGATGCTCATCTCCCCCCGCACCACGTTGACGAGCTGCGGGAGCTCGTCGATGCCGGCCGCGCGGATCAACCGTCCGAGCCGGGTGTGGCGCGGATCGTTCGCCGACTTGTGGGTCACGCGTCGGTCGACCTCGACCGTGACCCGCTGCTGCCGCCGATCGGCCTGCATGGTGCGGAACTTCAGCACGGTGAAGGGCACGCCGTCGCGCCCGACCCGCTGCTGCCGGTAGATGATGCCCCGCCCGAGGGTGGCGCGCAGCGCGATCGCCGTGAGCGCGAGCACCGGCGAGACGAGCACGAGCAGGGCTGCGGCCACCAGTCGATCGAACGCGGGCTTCACGACGTCGACGTAGAGCCCGCCGACCGGCCGCGTGACCGAGGTCGGGTCGGGCGCGACGAACAGGCGTCGCGTCCGGGTCCGCGTCGCGGTCTCGATGGGGTGGGTCGCGTCAGCCACGCCCTCCCATCGGCTGCCCGGTGCCCCGACCTGAGCCATCGTCCGTGATCGTCCTCTGCCCGTCGGGAGCGGCGTCGGCCGCTCAGTCCTCGGACCGCTTGCGGGAGAACCGCACGAGGGCGGTCCCGCCGAGCGCGGCCGTACCGCCGAAGGCCACGAGGCCGAGGATGTCGCCGCCGGTGACCGGCAGGCCGGCCGTCGTCGCCGCCACGTTCTCGGCCGTCTCGTCGAGCACCTCGGTGGGGACCGACGTCGTGGTGGAGGGGATCGAACTGGTCGTCCGGGGCGGGTACTCGTCGACCGCACCGGCGGGGAGGGCGGCGAGCACGCCGGCGGAGAGACCCGCGCTCATGGCCAGCGCAGCGATTCCGGCGGCGGTACGGCGCTTCAGCATCTCGGTGGATCCCTTCGTTGGCACTCGGCGTGGCACGACCCCGTGAGGATGCCACGGAACGTGGTCAGCGCGCCAGCCCCAATTCCTCCCCAGAATTGATGGTTCCCCTCACGGGGCGTGGTCACGGAGCGGCTCCGAAGGCCCACTCGGGCCCATTTCGACCACGCTGAGCGTCCGACGTCGACTGCGGGAACCCTGCGGATCGCCTCAGGGGCGGATCAGGTGGACGGCGTCGTCCGTGAACCGGTCACCGCGGATCCGCCACTCCGTGGCCGGCACGCGGGCCGACCCGCGCACCGAGAGTGCGGTGCCCCCGTCCGGCAGGGTGAGGGTGAGGGTGGCCCGCGCGGTCGCCCCGCGTGCGATGCGGACCGATCCGGCGATCACCCGGGTCGTCCCCTCGGAGCCGTCCGCCTGGATGCCGAGTGAGCCGTCCAGACGCACGTCGCGCGCGTACCGCGGCACCTCGAAGGCGAGGAGCCCGACGTACTCGCCGGCCGCGTACCCGGTCCCGGGGAACGGTCCGGCCGCGTAGCTGCCGAGCCCGGCCGGCGCCTCGTTGCGGACGGTGACGTCGATGCGCACGCGCCGGGCGCCGTCCGGTGCCCCACGCCCCGTCACCTCGGCCTCGATGCGCATGAACGGATCGAGCTTGTTCGCCGACAGGTTGTCGAGCGAGAGCAGCAGCGCGTCACGCGGCAGCACCCCGTCGACCCCGGCCGCGTCCCACCCGCGCTGCTGCACCGGATCGCTCGACCATGCGAGCACGTGACGGTCGGCGGCCGCGCTCTGGAGCGAGCCCACGAGGTCGGGTGCGCTCCACCCCGCCGAGTCGAGCGCACCGATCACGGCTCGGGCGACGCGGGCGAGCCCGGCCCGTCGTGCCGTCTGCTCCGCCTCCGTGCGGTCCGGTCGGGCCAGGTCGTACTCCAAGCCGCGGTACTGGTCGACGAGGAGGTACGGGATGACGGTGTCGGCCGAGATCTCACGGTCGTCCACCACCACCGGACCGGTCGCTCGCAGCAGCGCCTGCAGCGCGACGGGATCGAGCACGAGCACGCCGTCGACGGTCTCCCCGGTCGCCCGCTGCCACATCTCGACCGCCAGCGCCGCGTTGTCGGGGAACTGCGGCGAGAGCGCGAGGTTGCGGTAGTCCGCCCCGGGCCGGGACCACCCCCAGCGCGCCGCGAGATCGCCCTGGGCCTCGACCGCCGGCTCGGGTCGGAACTCGGCGCTGGAGCGCATCTCGCCGAGTTCGAAGCGGCCGTCCCGGAAGGTCATGACCCCGGCACTGAGCCAGGTGCCCGATCCCGAGCGCATCTCGGCGTTGCTCGCCCCGAACACCAGGTACCGCGTCGGACCGCCGAGCACCCGGCGCAACCCCGTCGCCGCGAGCCGCAGCTCCGCCGTGGCGCGTCGGATGGTCGTGAGCTGCTCGTCGAAGCGGGCCCGCCCGTCCGCGAGCGGGCCGACGAGGGCGTCGGTCGGCCCGAGGTCGATGTCGTCGAGGTCCCGACGCGCGTCGTCGCCGATCGTCGCGAGTCGGTCGACGAGCGCGAGGCGCGCCGGACCCGCCTCGGCCGGTTCGGCGACGGCGCGCTGGGCCCGATCGGTCGCGCGTGCCCCGACCGCCGTGACGCGTTCGGCGGCGCCGGCGAGCGCGTCCACCGAGCGCACCTGCCGGCCGACCACCGGCAGGATGCGGAGCGGGCCGGTGACGACCCACCCGGTCGAGTCGTGGGCCGCCGCGAAGTCGGCGTTGGCGGCGCGCAGCGTGTCGAGCCCATCGCCGCGCAGGATGTCGGCCGCCTGCAGGGTGCCCTGCGCCCGCTCGAGGCGGTCGATCCCGGCCTGCGCCCGTCCTCGGGCCCGCAGCAGCCCCACGACCCCCACGACGCTCCAGACCACGAGGATCGCGAGGAGCACCAGCAGGGCGGTGCGGATGCGACGGGCGGCCGACGCGCCCGACGCGCGCCGCGCGGATCCGGGGGCGGCCATGGCCCGCAGCGTAGGCGGCGAGGGAACGCGACCGGTCGCGCCGTCGGGCCTAGGTTCGGTGCCGTGACGACCACCGAGGAACTCGCGAAGGTCACGCTCGCCCACCTGCGGGACCCCGAGGGACGGTGCGCCCGCCGCCTCGACAAGGAGTTCGGCAACGAGTCGGGGCACCGCGGCTCGACCCTGCGTTTCGCGATCTCGAACCGGCTCGAGCAGGCGGCACGCCTCGCGCAGGCCACCGCCGAGCGACCGCGGGCGGTGCACTTCCCGACCCCGAGCGACCTCCCCGTCGAGCAGCAGCGGGTGTTCGACACCGCGGTGCGCTGGTACCTCACCGTGTTCGGCGAACGGGTCGCCACCGCGCTCGACGAGGGGGACTTCGTCACCGCGCGCCCGGACCTCGGGATCCGCCTCGCCGGACGCGTCGGGCTGCGGTTCCAGGGGGACGCAGGTGCCGAGGTCCGCATCCTCCGGTACGCGGGACGCGACGCACTCCCCACCGACGTCGCCGCCACACCGGAGGTGCTCTTCGCCCTGCTCCGCCAGGCCGACTGGGCCCGCGGGGTCGAGGGGCCGATCCTCGTCACGGTGGCCGACGTGCTGCGCGGCGAGGCGACCGAGGCCCGCGTCGACGCGCCGGCCGTGCTCGTGGCCGCGGAGGCCTGGCTCGCCGAGCGGCTCGCCCGGATCCGGGCCCGGCTCGTCGACCCCCGGCCCGCCCCGGGCACGGAGTGTGCGTGGTGCCCGTTCATCGGCTCCTGCCCGGCGTTCCGCTGATGGCCCGCGACCGCCTGCTCCCCGAGGTCCTCGGCCTCACCGCGACCTCGCTCGACGCGTGGCGACGGTGTCCCCGGCTGTACCTCGCGCGCTACCTCCTCGGGGTACCGGCGAGCGACAGCGGCCCCTCCCCCGACTTCGGGACCTTCGTGCACGCGCTGCTGCACCGCATCCACGCCACCGGGTCCTGCGCCGACGGCGACCACGTGCGCGACGTCCTCGAGAGCCACGGGGCCGACGAGGGCGTGATCCCGACGATGGTGGCGCGCCACGCCGCGCGCTGTCCGTCCCGGTTCGCGACTCGGGCCCGCCACGAGCACGAGCTCGCACGGTTCCACCGCGGTGCGCCGCAGTTCATCGCGGCCGGGCGTCTCGACGCGATCTGGCAGCTCGACGACGTGCTCGAGGTGCGCGACTACAAGACCGGGGGCCGGGCCACCGAGCGGGTGGCCGACGACCCCCGGGCCCGGGTGCAGGCGTGGATCGCAGCGCCGGTGGCCGAGCGGCTCGGCGTCGGCCTGCGCATCCGCTACGAGCACCTCGCGGCCGAGGTCGACGACGAACCCGACCCGTTCGAACCGGACGCCGACGACCTCGCCGCGATCACGGAGGAGTTGCGGGCGGTCGTGGGCGCGATCCGCGACGCCGGGGCCGATGCGTCGGGCGCAGGCTTCGTCGGCGTGCGCGACGCCGCGGTCTGCGAGCGCTGCGATCACCGATCGGTGTGCCCGGACTCCGCCGCGCCCGGGGTGCCGACCTGGCCGGAACCGCCGGAGTTCGACGACGCCTGAACCGGCGTCGGGGTCCACCGGGGCGCGTCGGTAGGCTCGCCGCCCGTGACCATCGACCCCAGGACCCCCGTGATCGTCGCGGTCGGCCAGAGCGAGCAGCGACCGGCCGACCCGCGTGACGCACTCGAGCCGATCGATCTCCTCGCCGAGTCGGTCCGACTCGCCGACGCGTCCCTCGGTGGTGCTGCGCTCGCCACCCGCGCCGACACGGTCGCGGTCGTGGAGTTCATGTCGGCCCCTTACCCCGATCCCGCCCTCGCGCTCGCGCACCGGGTCGGCGCGGACCCCGCGAGCACCGTCACCACCACGATCGGGGGCAACACCCCGCAGATGCTCGTGCACCACTTCGGGCGAGCCATCCAGCGCGGCGAGGCCGGGATCGTCGTGATCGGGGGTGTCGAGACCGTCTACACCAGGTCCCGGGCCCGTCGGGCCGACCCGCCGATCGACCTCGGGTGGGGGACCCGCGACGCCGGGGACCCGGCGTGCGCGACCGTCCTCGGCGACGACCGGCCCGGCACGAGCGACTACGAGAACGCCCACGGCGCGATCGCACCGACGAGCATGTACCCGCTCTTCGAGACCGCGATCCGTCGGGCCGAGGGCCGCACCGTCGACGAGCACCGGCGTGCGGTCGCCGAGCTCTGGGAGCACTTCGCCTCGGTCGCGGCGACGAATCCGCATGCGTGGTCGCAGCAGGCGCTCACCGGCGACGAGATCACGCTGGCGTCGGCCGACAACCGCATGGTGACGTTCCCGTACACCAAGCGGATGTGCGCCAACATCCAGGTCGACCAGGCCGCCGCGATCGTCCTGTGCTCCTACGAGGCGGCCCGGGCCGCCGGTGTGCCGACGGAGCTCATGGTCTTCCCGTGGTCCGGCGCCGAGGCGAACGACCACTTCCACGTCACCGAGCGCTGGTCCCTCGCCGACTCCCCCGCCATCGCCGCGACGGTCACCGACGCACTCGGTGCGGCCCGCATCGGGCTCGACGACATCGCCCGCTTCGACCTCTACTCCTGCTTCCCCTCGGCGGTGCAGCTCGCGATGCGTGCCACCGGCCTCGCCGGTCCGGCCACCGATCCGCGCCCGCTCACCGTGACCGGCGGACTCGGCTTCGCGGGCGGTCCCGGCAACGCGTACGTCGTCCGATCGATCGCTGCGATGGTCGAGGCCTGCCGGGCGGATCCCGGATCCCTCGGACTCGTCACGGCGCTCGGGTGGTACGCGACGAAGCACGCCGCCGGCGTGTACTCCACGACGCCCAACCCGGTGACCCCCGAGTTCGTGCCGAAGGCCCGTACACAGGCGGTGGTGGACGAACAGCCGTCCCGGCGCGTCGCCGGCGCGTACACGGGTCCGGGGGAACTCGAGGCGACCTCGATCGTGGTGGATCGGGACGGCACCCCCGCGTTCGGTCTGTGCAGCGTGCTCACGCCGGACGGCGCCCGGGCGTTCGCGAACTCGACCGACGTCCCGACGCTCACCGCCATGACGATGGAGGCGTGGGAGGGACGCACCGTGCAGGTGCGCGGCGACGGTCCGACGAACGTCGTCGAGGCCTGAGACGACCGGGACCCGCGCAGCGGCACCGGGGTCCGAGGGCACGAGGGGCCGGGCCCCCACCGCTAGGGTCGCCCCCGTGACGACGACCACCGGTCCGCCCAGCCGCACGCGCACGATGCTCTGGGGCATCACGCTGCGCTGCGCGCGCTGCGGATCGGGTCACCTGTTCCGGCGGTACTTCGTGATGAGGGCGGAGTGCCCGCGCTGCGGACTGCACTTCGAGCGGGAGCAGGGGTACTGGACCGGCTCGCTCGCCTGCAACATGATCGCCACGGGCGGACTGTTCGCGATCATCTTCGTGGCCGTGCTCGTGCTCACGCTGCCCGACATCCCGGTGATCCCGGTGCTCGCCGTGACGCTGCCGATCATGGCGTTCGGCCCGATCGTGTTCTACCCGTTCTCCAAGACGATCTGGGTCGCGATCGACCGGGCGTACCTGCAGCGGCTCGACCCGAACGAACGGTTCGACGAACGCCTCTAGGCGCCGGCGAGGTCGACGCGCAGGGTCAGGACGCCGTCGACGAACTCCCAGGTGGCGTCGCCGACGATCGCGAAGTCCTGGAAGTCGAGTTGCGCCTGGCGCACGAAGCGCTCACGGTCCGGTCCGGCGACCGGCGGGAGCGGGCGCTCCCGCACCGCGGCGGCCCGCTCGCGGAACCGGGCGAGCATCGCGTCGACGTCGAGACTGTCCTGATCGCTCATGCCCGCACGGTACCCAACCCGACCGGACGTATCCCGCCGGATCCCGCGGTGGTCCGGCCCGCCGGATCAGTCGCGACGGGCCACGAGGGCACGCGGCCGACCCGTGAGATCGGCCTCGACCCGGGCCTCGACGAACCCGGCGTCGCGAGCGAGGCCCACCACCGCCTCGGCCTGATGCGGCGCGTGCTCGAGCACCACGACGCCACCGGGCGCGAGCCACACCGGAGCCTCGCCGAGGATCCGCGTGATCGCCTCGAGGCCGGTGGGTCCACTGATGAGCGCGCCGTACGGCTCCCACTCGATGACCGCCGCGGGCAGCGCGTCGACCTCCGACTCGGCGATGTAGGGCGGGTTCGACACCACGAGCAGCAGCTCACCGCGGAGCGCGTCGTCGAGTGCCTCGAACCAGTGGCCCTCGGCGGTACGCACCCGGCTCGCCCCGGTCCCGGCGATGTTGGCCCGCGCCACCGCGAGCGCATCGGGACTCAGGTCGGTCGCCCACACCTCGGCCTCGGGCAGCGACCGCTCGAGCGCGATCGCGATCGCCCCGCTCCCCGTGCCGAGGTCGGCCACCGCGAAGGTCGTGATCGCCGCGCCCCACGGATCGGGTCGGCCCCGGCGCTCACCGAGCCGCTCGACCTCGGCGAGGGCGAGTTCGACGACGACCTCGGTCTCCGGCCGCGGGATGAGCACGCGCCGATCGACGAGCAGATCGTGCTCACGGAAGGCCCACTCCCCCAGCACGTACTGCAGGGGCTCGCCCGCGAGCCGACGGGTGAGCAGCCCCTCGAGTTGGACCGTGCCGCGTCGGGTCGCCGGCGCCGGGCTCACGATCACCTCGTCGCCCGGCTCCCCCGACACGTGCTCGAGGAACCAGCGCGCCTCGGCGGCGGGTGAGTCGACCCCGGCGTCGCGCAGGCGACGCCGGGCGTCGTCGTGCAGGTCGCGCCAGGTCGGCGGCTTCGCGGCGCCCACGCGCCCGTCACCCCTCGGCGGCGAGCTGCTCGGCCCGCTCGGCCTGCACGAGCGCATCCACGATCGGGTCGAGGTCACCCGCGAGCACGGCGTCGAGGGAGTGGAGGGTCAACCCGATGCGGTGGTCGGTGACCCGGTTCTCCTTGAAGTTGTAGGTCCGGATCTTCTCCGAGCGTCCGCCACCCTTCACCTGGCTGCGTCGCGCGTCCGACAGCTCGGCCTGCCGCTTCTCCTCCTCGATCTGGAGCAGGCGGGCCCGCAGGATCCGCATCGCCTTGTCCTTGTTCTGCAACTGCGACTTCTCGTCCTGGCAGGTCACGACGAGACCGGTCGGCCGGTGCGTGATGCGCACCGCCGAGTCGGTCGTGTTCACCGACTGACCGCCGGGTCCTGAGGACCGGTACACGTCGATCTCGAGGTCGTTCGGGTCGACGTGGACGTCGATCTCCTCCGCCTCGGGCAGCACCGCCACGGTCGCCGCACTCGTGTGGATGCGGCCCTGACTCTCGGTCGCCGGCACGCGCTGCACGCGGTGCGGCCCGGCCTCGTGCTTGAGCCGGGCCCACGCGTCGGCACCCTTCACCACGAACGTGACGTCGCGGAACCCACCCATGTCGGAGGCCTGGCTGGACAGGATCTCGAGCTTCCAGCGCCGGCCCTCGGCGTACCGCTCGTACATGCGGTAGAGGTCGCCGGCCCAGATGTTGGCCTCGTCGCCCCCCTCCGCCCCGCGGATCTCGACGATGACGTTGCGGCCGTCGTTCGGGTCCTTCGGGATGAGGAGTTCCTTGAGCTCGGCCTCGAGCGCCTCGATGGCGCGCTCCTGGGCCACGACCTCGTCGCGCAGGAACTCGCGCATGTCGCCGTCGCGCTCGGCCTCGAGCATCTCGCGTGCGTCGGCGAGGGCCTGGGTCCGCTCGCGGTGGGTGCGGTAGGCCTCGACGACGGGACGCAGCTCACTGGCCCGGCGACCGGCATCGGCCGCGGCCCTCTGGTCGCCGCCCGCGTACAACTCGGGCAGGGTCGCCTCGAGCCGGTCGAGTTCGGCCTCGAGATCGGCGAGTCGCTCGAACATGGTCACGGGGTCCGCCTCATGCGGCCCGTCGGGCGTCGACCTCGGCCGTCTGCGCGTCGGTGAACACGGCCCGCAGCGCGGCGATCGCGACCTCGACCTGATCGTCCGAGGGCTCGCGCGTCGTGAGGCGCTGGAGCGCGAGGCCGGGCACCATGAGGGCACGGACCCAACCTCGGTCCATGTGCCCGGCCGCGAAGCGGATGACCTCGTAGGCGAGGCCGGCGATCACCGGGACGAGCAGCACCCGGGAGGCGATGAGGTACGGGAGGGCCGGCCGGCCGACCACGCTGTAGACCACGATCGCGATCACGAACACCGTGAGCAGGAAGTTCGTGCCGCACCGGACGTGCTCCGTCGTGAACCGCTGGGCCGACGCCGGGGTCACCTCGACCCCGCGCTCGTAGGCCGCGATCGCCTTGTGCTCGGCCCCGTGGTACTCGAACACCCGACGGATGTCCGGGATGCGACCGATGAGGGTGATGTAGCCGAGGAACAGTCCGAGCGACATGAGGCCCTCGAGCACGTGGAAGGCGAGGCCCGAGAGCCCGAGCAGCGAGGAGGCGCCGCGGGCCCCGAGCATCGGGAGCAGGAGGAACACGCCGACGAAGAGCACGAGCGCGAACACGAGCGACACCGCGGTCGCACCCTTGGACACCTTCTCGTCCTCCGGCGCGTTCACGTCGGCCGACCAGGTGAGCGCACGCATGCCGAGGGAGAGGGACTCCACGAGGTTCACGACCCCGCGCACCAGGGGGATCCGGCCGTACCGCTCGGCCCAGTGCGGCGCGTCCTCGACCCGGAGTTCGATGCCTCCGTCCTCGCGGCGCACGGCCACGGCCCAGACCTGCTCGCCGCGCATCATCACGCCGTCCATGACGGCCTGACCACCCATGTACCGGGTCGCCCCGGTGGCGAGACCCACGCCCGACACCTCCGACGGGAGGTCGGCTACTTCTTGGCCTTCTTGCCGGCCGCGGCGTAGCGCTTCTGGAAGCGCTCGACCCGCCCGCCGGTGTCCACGAGCTTCTGCTTGCCCGTGTAGAAGGGGTGGCACTCGGCGCAGAGCTCGACGCGCAGGGAGTCGACCGTCGAACGGGTCTGGAACTCGTTGCCGCACGAGCAGTGCACCGTGCACACGTCGTACTTGGGGTGGATGTCGGCCTGCATGGCTCTGGCGCTCTCCGTGCTCTCGGGGAGTGGGGAATCTAGCGGAACCGCCCCGCGGGCGTCCCGCCGGGCCCGACGGGCCCGCTGGTGCGGTCGATCAGCCGCCGGCCGAGGGGGCCTTGGCGATGTCGGCCAGGAACTCGTCGTTGGACTTGGTGGAACGCAACTTGTCGAGCAGGAGTTCGAGCCCGGGCGCCGTCGACCCCTCGCCGGCGAGGGCGTTGAGGACCCGCCGCAACTTGAAGACCTGCACGAGCTGGTCGCGCTCGAAGAGGAGCTCCTCGTGCCGGGTGCTCGACGCGTTGACGTCGATCGCCGGGTAGAGGCGCCGCTCGGCCAACTTGCGGTCAAGGCGGAGCTCCATGTTGCCGGTGCCCTTGAACTCCTCGAAGATCACCTCGTCCATGCGCGACCCCGTCTCGACGAGTGCGGTCGCGAGGATCGTGAGCGAACCGCCGTTCTCGATGTTGCGGGCGGCTCCGAAGAAGCGCTTCGGCGGGTAGAGCGCCGTGGAATCCACGCCGCCGGAGAGGATGCGGCCCGAAGCAGGGGCCGCGAGGTTGTAGGCGCGGCCGAGTCGGGTCATCGAGTCGAGGAGCACGACGACGTCGTGCCCGAGCTCGACAAGCCGCTTCGCCCGCTCGATCGCGAGCTCCGCGACGATCGTGTGGTCCTCGGCCGGACGGTCGAAGGTCGAGGCGATGACCTCACCCTTGACCGAACGCTGCATGTCGGTGACCTCCTCGGGTCGCTCGTCGACGAGGACGACCATAAGGTGGCACTCGGGGTGATTGGCCGTGATCGCGTTGGCGATCGACTGCAGGACCATCGTCTTGCCGG
>JALRDW010000252.1 GCA_023262065.1 Acidimicrobiia bacterium
CGCAGGTCGCCTCCCATGAGCGGAACGCCGAGATGTTGCGCACGATCGCGCTCGCGGCGTTCGACCGGATCGGCACGGCTGCGGACTGGAGTGCGATCGACGCAGGAAACTCGCACACCTGCGGTATCCGCGCCGGGTCACTCCATTGCTGGGGATCGGGCGCCGATTTCCGGACCGGTCGCGGATCGATCGAGGACATGACGGTCCCGACGCGGGTCGGGACCGATGCGAACTGGACCGAGGTGAGCGCGGGCTACCGATCCACCTGCGGCATCCGCGTCGACGCCTCGCTGTGGTGCTGGGGCGCGAACACCCAGGGTCAGCTCGGCATCGCGGCCTACCGTGCCGCACCCGGACCGGCACCCGCCCTGACCGACGTCGCCCAGCTCAGCACGGGGCACGGTGCATCCTGCGCGGTGTACCTCGACGGGACGCTGTGGTGCTGGGGTTCGAACTCGACCGGACTGCTCGGTGACGGCACCTACCTCGACTCCCAGGTGCCGGTGCGGATCGGCACGGCCACGAACTGGTCGCAGGTCGCAGTGGGTGGGCAGATCGACGCCTTCGGCACACCGGCCCCGTTCGCATGTGCGATCCGGACCACCGGCACCCTGTGGTGCTGGGGCGACAACTCCGCCGGGCAGCTCGGCATCAACTCGACCGCGCCGGCGGGTGCGCCGACCCAGGTCGGTGCGCTCTCGACCTGGTCCGACGTCTCGGTGGGTGCGGCGTCATCCTGCGGCATCGCTGCCGGCACCATGCAGTGCTGGGGTGCGGGTGGCCTCGGCCAGATCGGGAACGACGACGTCGCGAACCGCCTCGTGCCGACCGCGGTCTCCGGCGGGGGCGCATGGTCCTCGGCGAGCGTCGGCGATCAGCAGGCCTGCGGGATCAGGACGGACGCGTCGCTGTGGTGCTGGGGCGCGAACAACCTCGGCCAGCTCGGGATCGGCTCGGTCGTGAGCAGGAAGGTGCCCACCCGGGTCGGGACGGACGCGGACTGGATCCAGGTGTCGGCGGGCGGGATCGCGTCCTGCGGGATCCGGACCGGGGGTCTGCTGTTCTGCTGGGGCGGCAGCCCGAACGGCCAGGTCGGAGACGGCACGACGAGCATCCGCACGAGTCCGATCCGCATCGGTGCGTCGCGGGTCTGGAAGCAGGTCTCGACGACCGGGTACACGAACTTCCCCGACGATGCGCACACCTGCGCCGTGGCCTCGACCGGCAGCCTCGGCTCACTCTGGTGCTGGGGCGGCAACACGGTCGGCCAGCTCGGCATCGGCTCGACCGCCGAGGCCCTGAGCCCGACCCAGGTGGGTACGGGCATCGGCTGGGGCCACGTGGCGGTCGCTGACACCCACACGCTCGCCCTGCGCGCGCTCTGAGGCGTACCCCGCGCCTCAGGCCGGGCGTGAGACCCCGATGCCGCCGATCGTGTCGCGCCCGAAGCGATCGATGTCGGCGGCGAGGCGCAGCGGCGCAGTGCGGGCGAAGTCCGCGTCGGTGATGAGTGCGGCCGGCACCACCCAGACCACCTCGAACTCGAGTCCGTCGGGGTCGTGTGCGTACAGCGACCGGGTCACGCCGTGGTCGGAGGCGCCGACGAGTGCGCCGGCCTCGGAGAGCCGACGGCCGTACTCCTCGAGGTCACCGAGGGTGTCCACCTCCCAGGCGACGTGGTACATCCCGACCGAGCCGCGCCCGGCGAACGATGGGTGCGCCTCCTCGCCGATCGTGAAGAGGGCGAGGTCGTGGTCGTTCGTCGATCCGGGGGCCCGCAGGAACACCGCACCGGGGAACACCCGGTAGGCCTCCACCCGCGTGAACCCGAGGAGCCCGGTGTAGAAGGCGGCGGTGGCCTCGGCGTCGCGCACGTAGAGCACGACGTGGTTGAGTCCGGTGATGGCCATGGTGCTCGCTCTCCTGCGCTGCGGACGGGTGGGGCCGCGCGGTGGTCCGGAACCCGCAGAGGCCGTATCGTTCTCCGCGACCGCACGTCGAATGTACCCCGTCGGTCGGCGGTGGGAACCGGGAGTGGACACCGATGGCTCAGACCGAACCCGACCTGCGAACCCAGCATCGGGTCGCCGGGCGCGACCTCCGCAAGGTCGTGAACCGGTCGGCCCACGGGTCCTGGGAACCCACGGTCGATCGCCCCGATCCGATCGAGGTGCTCCACGCGCAGGACGCCGACCGGGTCCCGCATCTCGTCCCGATCCGCTACGGGCGGATGGCCGCGTCGCCGTTCGCCTTCTACCGGGGCGCCGCCGCGGTCATGGCCGCGGATCTCGCCGGCACCCCGGTCACGGGCATCGAGGTGCAGGCCTGCGGTGACGCGCACCTCGCGAACTTCGGCATGTACGCGACCCCCGAGCGCCGGCTCGTGTTCGACCTCAACGACTTCGATGAGACCCTCCCCGGGCCGTGGGAGTGGGACGTGAAGCGACTCGCCGCGTCGTTCGAGATCGCAGGTCGGTCGAACGGGTACGCCCCGGGGGCCATCAGTGCGGCGGTCACCGAGGTCGGCCGTTCCTACCGGGAGGCGGCGGCTGCGCTCACGCGCCTCTCGACGGTCGAGGAGTGGTACTTCCACATCGACCTCGACACCGTGGTCGCGGAGGTCGATGCCGTCATCCGGGGCGAGGACCGCAGTGGTTCGATGGTGCTGTCGCTCCTCGGCCTCGAGGTCGCTCGGGACCGCAAGATGATCGAACGGGCCCGACGTCAGATCGCCAAGGCCCGGCGGCGTACGAGCGAGCGCGCGCTCACCCGCCTCACCGAGGTCGGCCCCGACGGGAGCCTGCGCATCATCGATCAGCCCCCGCTCGTGGAGCCGCTCCCGCTCGACGACGTGAGCCGCCGCCGCTACGACCAGGCGTTCGCCGACTACCTCGACACGCTCAACCATGACCGGCGGTACCTGATCGAGCGATTCCGGTTCGTGGCCCTCGGGCGCAAGGTGGTCGGCGTCGGCAGCGTGGGGACCCAGGCCCTCTTCGCGGTCTACGTCGACGACGGTGGCGCGCCGCTGCTGCTCCAGTTCAAGCAGGCACTCCCCTCCGTGCTCGAGTCGTACCTCGGCCCGAGCGAGTACCCGACCCACGGCGAGCGGGTCGTCGCCGGACAGCGACTCATGCAGGCTGCCAGCGATCCCTTCCTCGGCTGGGCGCGGGTGAACGACGTCGGGGTCGACTACTACTTCCGGCAACTGCGCGACATGAAGGGTTCCTTCGATCTCGCGTTCATGAGCCCGTCGGGCTTCGTGCACTACGCGCGGCTCTGTGGCATCACCCTCGCCCGCGCCCACGTCCGGAGCGGCGATGGCGACGCGATCGCGGGGTACCTCGGCGAAGGTGACGTGTTCGACCGCGCCATCGCGTCGTTCGCATCCGCCTACGCCGACCAGGCCGAACGCGACCACGCGGCGCTGCGGCGCGCCATCGACGATGGGCGCGTGCCCGTCG
>JALRDW010000113.1 GCA_023262065.1 Acidimicrobiia bacterium
CGGGTCACTCAGGTCCGATGCGCGTCCAACCAACCCTGGAGCAGGACCGCTGCGGCCACGCACCCCACGGTGTCCTCCGGGTCCTGCTCGACCCCACACCGGCGCGCCCTCAGGTCCGATGCGCGTCCAACCAGCCCTGGAGCAGGACCGCTGCGGCCACTTTGTCGATCACCTGCTTGCGGGCGGAGCGGCGGACGTCGCCCTCGAGGAGGGTGCGTTCGGCGATCGAGGTCGTCATCCGCTCGTCCCAGAGCACGATCTCGAGGTCGGGGGCCAGCGCAGCCAGCGCGGCGACCTCGGCCTCGGCCCCGCGGGCCGCCGCACCGCGCCCGCCCGAGAGCGTGAGCGGCAATCCGACGACGATCGTCGTGACCGCCTCATCGCGGGCCACGGCGACGATGGCACGCCGGTCCCGTTCGGGATCGCCGCTGCGGGTGAGGACCGAGTGGGGACCGGCGACCGTGCGGGTCGGGTCCGATGTGGCGAGGCCGATGCGGCGCTCGCCGAGGTCGACGCCGAGGACCCGGCTCACCCGGAGGACGCAGCGCCGGCCGCAGCGCGCACGAGTTCGAGGGCCTCGTCGATCCCATCGACCTTCGGCCCGCCGCCGACGACCAACTCGGGGTTCTTCGCCGTGCCACCGCCGAGCGCCCGCGCTGCGCCCTGGGCGATGGCAGCGGCCGACGCCCCGGCCTCCACCCGGTCCTTGGTGACCGCGACCGCGATGCCCGCCTTCGAGCCGTCGGGGCCCAACCCCACGATGGCGACGACGCCCGAACCGAGTCGCTCGCGCACCGCGGTCGCGAGCAGTCGGAGGTCGTCGGGGCCGAGGCCGTCCCGGCGCACCACGACCACACCGTCGACGGCGGCGGCCGCGAGATCCCCGGCCTGAGCGGCGGCCGCTTGGGCCCGCAGGGTGGCGATCTCGTCGTTGAGGGACCGCACCTGGGCGACGAGACGCTCGACCTTCTCGGGCACCTCGGCCGGAGTCGCGTGCACGAGGGCCGCGACCGAACGGATCCGCTCATCCTCCTCCCGGATGCGGTCGAGCGCGTGCGACCCGGTCACCGCCTCGATGCGGCGGAGGTTCGCCCCCACCGAACCCTCACTCAGGATCCGCACCGGCCCGATGAAGCCGAGCGCGTGCACATGGGTGCCGCCGCACAGCTCCGTCGAGTGCGGTCCGGCCTCGAGCACCCGCACGAGGTCCCCGTACTTGTCCCCGAAGAACGCGATCGCACCGATGCTCTCGGCGTGGGCCTTCGAGGTCTCGTAGTGGTGCACCGGCGCGTCGCTGATGACCTCGCGGTTCGCGAGCGCCTCGATGCGGTCGAGGTCGGCCTGCACCACGCCCTCGAAGTGGCTGAAGTCGAACCGCAGGCGGTCCGGGCCGACGTGCGAACCGGCCTGCTTGACGTGGTCGCCGAGCACCTCGCGCAACGCCCAGTGGAGGATGTGGGTCGCGGTGTGGTTCCGGCGGATGTCGTCGCGGCGGTCGGCGTCGATCGCGGCGGTCACCGTCGCCCCCTCGTCGAGTTCTCCGGCGACGACCCGGGCGCGGTGCAGCGACAACGTGCCGGGGATGGCGTAGACGGTGTCGAGCACCCGCACCTCGAGGCCCTCGGGTCCGGTGAGCGCACCGGTGTCGCCGACCTGACCGCCCGACTCCGCGTAGAACGGCGTGCGGTCGAGCAGCACGTCGACCTCGGCCCCGGGTTCGGCCCGACCGAGGCGCTCGCCGGCGGCGATGATCCCGATGACCCGCGCGCCCTCCGTCGTGTACTCCTGACGGCCCGTGAACTCGGTGGGTCCATGGTCGTCGAGCAGTTCCCGGTACAGCTCCACCGGTGCGGCGGCGGACCCGCCCTCGGCCTTGAGCGCGTCCCGGGCCCGGGTGCGCTGCTCCTCCATGCGGGCCGCGAACCCCTCGAGGTCCACCGTGCGTTCCCGCTCCCCGGCGATCTCCCGGGTCAGATCGATCGGGAATCCGAGGGTGTCGTGCAGGAAGAAGGCACGGTCCCCGGTGACGTCGCCCTCGGCGAGGACGTCGTCGAGGAGATCGACGCCCCGCTGGAGCGTGCGCAGGAACCGCTCCTCCTCGCGGCCAACGATGCCGAGCACCAGGTCGCGGTGCTTCACGAGGTCCGGGTACGCGTCACCCATGACGCCGATGGTCGCCTCGACCATGCGCGGCGTGACGAGATCGCGGGTGCCGAGCCGGTACGCGTGACGCACCGCCCGACGGATGATGCGCCGCAGCACGTAGCCGCGATCCTCGTTCGACGGCACGACGCCGTCGGAGACGAGGAAGGTCATCGCCCGTCCGTGCTCGGCGAGGATGCGGAGCGAGACGTCCGGTTCGCCGCCGGCCCCGTAGGTCGTGCCGGTGGCGCCCTCGGCCGCGACGATGAGCTCGCGGAACAGATCGATGTCCCAGGCCGTCGGCACGCCCTGGAGCACCGCGAGGTTGCGCTCGAGGCCCGCCCCCGTGTCGACGCTCGGCTTCGGCAGGGGGACGAGTGAGCCGTCGGGCTGCGCGTCGTACTGCATGAACACGAGGTTCCAGATCTCGACGAAGCGGTCCTCGGACCCGTGGAGTGGACCGCCGTCGGCCCCGAACTCGGGCCCGAGGTCCCAGAAGATCTCCGTGCAGGGGCCGCACGGGCCGGTGTCGGCCATGCGCCAGAAGTTGTCCTCGCCCATCCGCTGGATGCGCTCGGCCGGTACGCCGATGGCGTCGCGCCAGATGGCCTCCGCCTCGTCGTCGGTCTCGTGGACGGTCACCCAGAGCCGGTTCGGGTCGAGGTCGAGGCCCTCGGTGTAGAGCTCCCACGCGAACGGGATGGCCTCGGCCTTGAAGTAGTCGCCGAACGAGAAGTTGCCCAGCATCTCGAAGAACGAGAAGTGACGGTTCGTGCGGCCGATGTCGTCGAGGTCGTTGTGCTTGCCGCCGGCCCGCACGCACTTCTGGATCGAGGCGGCCCGGGGCCACGGCGCCGGCTCCTCACCCACGAAGTAGGGCTTGAAGGGCACCATGCCCGCGACGGTGAAGAGCAGGCTCGCGTCGTGCGGGATGAGGCTCGCCGAGGGCACGACCTGATGGCCCCGCTCGGCGAAGAAGTCGAGGAAGGCGCGGCGGAGCTCGTCAGCGGTACGGGGCGGCACGGGGTGGGAGGCTAGCGAACCCGCCGCAGACGCCCGCCCCTCGCCCCGACGGCTGCGGCGGGCGGCGCAGGGGCCTCGAGCCGCGCGGGCGCGGGGGTCGCCTCGACGAGGCGCAGCGGTGCCGGCGCAGCACCGAGCGCGGCAGCACCCGCGGCGTCGGAGCCGTCGAGCGCGGCCCGCAGTTCGGCCTCACGACGGCGGGCCGCGTCGCGCCCCTCGGCGAGCGCGTCCCGGAAACGCCGACCCGTGTCGATCGCACCGTCCCGGGCGCGCAGGACGACGGCGCTCGGCGTGTACCGAGCGGCGACGCGCTTGACCTTGCGGACCGCCCAGATCGAGGTGGCCGCGCCGGCCGCGTAGCCGGTACCGGCCCAGAACGCTCGCTTCGGGATCATGCTCATCGCACCGCGCGTCATGCGCCGCGGCGCTCCCCCTTCCGCATCCGGGCGACGGCCCGGCGCGTGCCGGTGCCGAACGCCATGACCTTGACCACCGGACTCTGGACGGTGCGACGCACCAGACGGGAGGCCGAGTCGAGGTTCTCCCCCACCGACTCGGCGGTGGTGAGCAGTGCGTCGACCCGATCGACCTCGTACGAGGCGTCTCGGACCGCGGTCCGCATCTCCTCGATCATCCCGACCGTCTCGGCCCGCAGCGCGTCGACGGTCCGCCGCAGGCTGCGGAGGGTGGCGATCACCTGGACGAGCGCGAGGAGCAGTGCCCCGACGCACACGGCGAGCAGCACCGTGCCGACGGCGACCAACCACTCCGATGCGCTCATGCGTCCCTCCCGTCCGGTCGGCGGGCGACGTCGCGCCCCCGCCCGGTCGGTTGCCAGTAGACCCGTTCCCGGACCTCGTCGGGCCGGTACTCCTGGGCGATCCAGCCGCCCGGGTGCTCGTGAGGGTACTGGTAACCCTCCCCGTGACCCAAGGCCGCCGCACCCCGGTAGTGCGCATCACGCAGGTGGGCGGGCACGGCCCCCGCCGGGAAGTCCATCACGTCGCGCCGGGCCGCGCCGATCCCGAGGGTGACGCTGTTCGACTTCGGGCAGTCGGCCAGGTACACGACCGCGTGGGCGAGGTTGAGCTGCGCCTCGGGCAGGCCCACGAACTCGACCGCCTGGGCTGCGGCGGTGGCCACCACCAGCGCCAGCGGATCCGCCATGCCGACGTCCTCACTGGCCAGGATCACGAGTCGCCGGGCGATGAAGCGCGCGTCCTCGCCCGCCTCGAGCATCCGGGCGAGCCAGTAGAGGCCGGCGTCGGCGTCCGAGCCCCGGATGGACTTGATGAACGCGGAGACCACGTCGTAGTGCTCGTCCTCGCCGTACCGGATGGCCCGTGCCGCGAGCGCGGCCTCGGCGAAGGGCAGCGAGATCTCGGTCGAGCCCGACTCCACGGCGAGTGCGGCCGCGACCTCCAGCGAGGTGAGCAGGTGGCGTCCGTCGCCCTCGGCCCGGTCCACGAGATGCTCGAGGGCGTCGGGCGCGATCACGAGGTGATCGTCGCCGAGACCGCGCTCGGCGTCCGCGAGCGCACGGGCGACGAGTTCGCGCAGCGCCGTCGCCGGTACGGGTTCGAGCCGGAACAGCGTCGATCGCGACAGCAGCGGCGCGGTGAGCGAGAAGTACGGGTTCTCGGTGGTGGCGCCGACGAGGACGATGAGGCCCTCCTCGACGTGCGGCAGGAGCGCGTCCTGCTGGGTCCGGTTGAAGCGGTGCACCTCGTCGAGGAACAGGATCGTCCCGCGGCCCCGCTGGCCCAG
>JALRDW010000150.1 GCA_023262065.1 Acidimicrobiia bacterium
CGTAACCCAGATCCACGAGCAGCTGGTCCATGGAGATCGTGCCGGCGATCGGGTGGCGGTGTCCGCCGATGAGCACCTCGCCGCCGACGTGGCCGAGGCGCCGCGGGACCCCGTCGGCGTACCCGATCGGCACCGTGGCGATCGTGGTCGCCCGCCCGGCGGTGTAGCGGAGGCCGTAGGACAGCCGGGTGCCGGCGGGCACGCGCTTGGTGTGGGTGACCTCGCTCGTGAGGCGCAGCGCGGGCGCGAGGCCGGCGACCGGCGCGAGCGCGTCGGCCGGTGGGATCCCGTAGATCGTGATGCCGACGCGCACGAGGTCGAACCGGGCGTCCGGGCGCGCGAGCGTGGCGGCCGAGTTCGCCGCGTGCACGATCCGCGGTCGCAGGCCCTGGGCCGCGAGCTCGTCGAGCACCTCGCCGAAGCGCGCCAGCTGCTCGTCGGTGTACGGGTTCCCGGGCTCGTCCGCCACCGCGAGGTGGGTGAACACCCCCTCGAGGTCGAGTCCGGGGTGCTCGGCGATGCGCCGGGCGAGGTCGAGCGCATCCCCCGGCGCACAGCCGACGCGATGCATGCCGGTGTCGACCTTGAGGTGCACGGGCACCACGACCCCGGCCTCCGTCGCCGCCCGGCCGATCGCGTCGATGCCGGCCTCGGTGTAGACGGCGGCGGTCAGCGAGTGCTCGACCACCGCCGGAGCGACGGCCGGCGGCGGCTCGGAGAGCAGCAGGATCGGCGCGTCGATGCCCGCGGCGCGCAGGGTGACCCCCTCCTCGACGATCGCGACACCGAGGCGCTCGGCCCCGGCCTCGAGCGCGGCGCGGGCCACCGGGATCGCGCCGTGGCCGTAGGCGTCGGCCTTCACGACCGCGAGCACGGCCGCCGGCGCGGCCCGGCGCCGGAGTTCGGTGACGTTGGCGCGGATCGCGCCCAGATCCACCCCGACGTGCGCCGGGCGGAAGCGTGGGGTCACGTGGTCCGCGCGAGGTGGCGGACGAGGTCGCCGCGGGCGACGATGCCGAGCACCTTGCCCGCGGCGTCGAGCACCGGGACGTGACTCACCTGCTCGTCGTGCATGAGGGTCGCGAGTTCCTCGACGGTCGCCTCGGCCCGGATCGTCGGGGCGTCCGTGGCCATGAGGTCCCCCACCGTGGCCGCGGCGGCCCGCTTGAGGTCCTCGTCGTAGCGCTTGAGTTGGCCGGGCAGGGTGAACTCGATCCCCGGGAGGATCGCGATCGTCGTGGGCACGTGGATGCCGGACTCGCGCAGGACCAGGTCCTGATCACGCAACAGGCCCTCGTACACGTCGCCGGCCCCGACCACGGGGACCGCGCCGAAGCCGGTCCCGGCGAGCAGGTCGGCGACCTCGGTGATGCCCATCTCGGGGTGGACGGTGGTGACCTCGGTGGTCATCACGTCGCGGACGGTCGCCATCGCGGTGCTCCTGGTTCGGGGGGTTCGGTCATCGGTTCGGTCGTGGCCGGTGCGAGCGCCCTGGGTCCATGAGGAGCCGGACGGCCTCGCCCAGTACGCCGACGAGGTCGCCGGCCACCAGTGAAGTATGCCCCGCGAGATCGGACGCGCCGCCGTGCAGCCACGCCGCCGCCGCCCCGGCCCGGATCGGCGGGAGGCCGGCGGCGAGGAGCGAGCCCGCGATCCCCGACAGCACGTCGCCCGTCCCGGCGGTGGCGAGCCAGGGCCCGCCGGTGTCGGCGACGAGCACCCGCCCGTCCGGATCGGCCACGACGGTCGTCGGACCCTTGAGGAGCACGGTCGCCCCGGTGGCTGCGGCGAGCCGGCGGGCGGCGGCGATGCGGTCCGGGCCGACCGGCCCGCCGAGTCGGGCGAACTCGCCCTCGTGCGGGGTGAGGAGGACGGGGGCGCCGCCCGCCTCGGCGCGGGCCCGCAGCGGGGCCGGGTCACCGGCGAGGGCGGTGAGGGCGTCGGCGTCGAGGAGGAGCGGACGGTCGCACTCGGCGAGGAGACGCCGCACGGCCGGGCCGACCGAGGGCGCGGTGCCGAGGCCGGGCCCGACGACGAGCGCACCGAACCGACGCGCCTCGGCGAGCACCGCGTCCACCCCGGCGTCGTCGAGGGAGCCGGCGGAGGGGCCGTCGCCGGAGGGCAGCAGGCGGTGCACGACCTCGACCCCGAGCGGGAGGGCGTCCCCGGTGGCGCGCGCCGGGGTCGCGGGCCCCTCGGTCGTCGCCGCGTCGCCGTCGCGACGACGTCGTGGGTCGCCGATGGGCGTCGCGGCCCAGACGATCCCACTGCCGGCGCGCAGGGCCGCCACCGCGGCGAGGGTCGGTGCACCCTCCATCCCCGGCGAGCCGCCGACGACGAGGAGCGGCCCGACACCCCACTTGTGTGCATCCGCGCCGCGGGTGGGCCACCACGCGGCCGCGTCCGCGCCGGTGACGCGTGCGGCCTGCGGATCCTCGGCGGCGGGGCCGAGATCGATGCCGATGTCGACGACGGTCACCGACCCCGCATGGGTACGACCCGGTTCGGCGAGCAGACCCGGCTTCCACGCGGCGAACGTGACGGTGCGGGTCGCGTGCACCACCGGACCCTCGGCCGCCCCCGTCGTGCCGTCGATGCCGCTCGGGATGTCGATCGCGATCACGGGCACGTCGACCGTCGCGGTGCGTTCGGCGAACCAACCGGCATCGCCCTCGAGCGCGCCGCGGAACCCCGTGCCGTACATCGCGTCGACGAGCGCGTCGGCGCGTCCGATCGACCGCTCGGCCGCCGCACGATCGAGTCCGGCCGCGAGGTCGAGCACGGTGCAGCGGACGCCGCGGGCCGCGAGCGCGTCGGCCGCCACGCGGCCGTCGGCCCCGTTGTTCCCCTTGCCGCACGCGAGCACGACGCGTCGGCCGTAGGCACCTCCGAGTTCGTCGAGCACCACCCGGGCCACCGCGCGCCCGGCCCGGCCCACGAGGGTGTCGAACGCGGTGCCCGCCGCGATCGTCCGCCGGTCGGCCTCGGCCATCTCCGCAGGCGTGAGGATCGGCTCCATGCGACTCAGCCGAGCGCGAGCACGACCGCCATCGCGGTCGTGCCCGTGTGCGACAACGAGAGCCGCCACTCGCGCACGCCGCGGCGCTCGGCGAGCGCCGCGGCCCGACCGTGGAGTTCCACCACCGGCTCGCCACCCTCGCGCCGGGAGACCTCGACCTCGGCGAGCGCGAACGCGCCGAGCCCGACACCCAACGCCTTCATGACCGCCTCCTTGGCCGCGAAGCGAGCCGCGAGGCCGGGGACCGGGTCCCGCCGACCCGCGAGCGCGGCACGCTCGCGTTCGTCGAAGACGCGGTCCGCGAGCCGGGGCCGGCGGTCGAGGACCGCCCGGAACCGCGGGATCTCGACGAGGTCGGTGCCGAGCCCGAGCACCTCGCTCACTGGGTCCGCCAGCGATCGGCGAGCACGTACACCGGCGTCGTGAGCAACTCGGTGGTGGTGAAGTCGGCGAGGCGCGCGTCGTCGAAGGTCGGCTCGGTCTCGGTGACCGCGCTGCGCACCGCGGCGAACCGGTTCCGGTACCCGTCGAGCACGGCGCGGGTGATCGATGGCGTGAGGTGCTCGTGCAGTTCGACGTGCAGCAGGGTGATGCCGACGGTCTGCGCGCCCTTGACCTCGGGGACGAGCACGACGGTGCGGCCGTCACGACGGCCGATGGCCACCGTGACCTCCCGCTCGGCCGCGGTCAGTTGCTTCGTACCGCGCAGGCGCGGATCGGTCTCGGTGCGCGACGGGTACGTGGCCCCGATGCCGGTCCGGTCGAGGACCGTGATGGTGGCGTCGTCGGCCGCCGGATCCCCGTCGATCCGGTACCGGATCGTGCCGATGACGCGGGCGATCGCGGGATCGAGGGCGACGAGCGTGCGCAGGATCCGGTACCCCAGGTTGTCGCGCGGCACGCCGGCACCGAGCACCGCCTGCACGAGGTCGCTCTGGAGCAGGGTGTCGTCGGAACGCGAGATGCCGACGGTGACCGTCTTGGCCTGATGCTTGATCGCGTCGACCGGGCGCGTGAGCTCCTCGATCGCCTGGGTGAGCGCGGCGGTGAGGTCCTCGACCACCGTGAGCGGGGTCCCGACCTTGCCCCACTCGATCGCGTAGACGTCGAGCGGCACCACGCCGGTCGCGTAGCGGAGCAGCGACGCCGTGCGCACGGCGGTACCGGCTTCGAGCGATCCGTCGTAGATCCCGACGCGCAGGCCCGCTGCGAACCGCTCGGCGAGCGGGGTGAGCCGCGCCGCGAGGTCGGTGGCCGCACCTGCGGGGTCGGCGGCGCCCCCGAGGAAGGTCGACTCGATCGCCGCCCGCGCCTCGCGCAACGGGCGGGCCGACGCGTCGATCGCGAGCGCCGCCTCGTACCCGAACAGGTGGCCGGCCATCGCCGCGAGCACGAACCCGAGGTCGGGGTGGGTCGCCGGGACCTCGAACACCTCGTGGGCCGCACCGAAACGGTCCTCGCCCTCATCGACGATCGCGATCGTGGCCGCCTTGTGCGCGCCGTAGATCGCGAGCTCCTTGGCCACGTCGTCCGCGATCGAGCCGCGCAACCCGGCCGCGCACACGAGGATCATCGGCTCGGCCGACAGGTCGATGTGCTTCTTGTCCTCGGTCGCGTCGCAGGCGATCGACTTGTAGCAGAGCTCGGAGAGCTTGATCCGCACCTCGTGCGCGGCGATGCGGTTGCGACCGTTGCCGACCACCGCCCAGGACCGTCGGGTCGGCGCGAGGGCGCCGGCGATGCGCGTGGCCACGGCGCGCCCCTCGAGCACGCGCTCCATCGCGCCCGGCAGGTCACGCAGCGCCGCGAGGAGGTCCTGCCGGTCGGTCACCGCGGCACCGCTCGCCCCGGCGATGGCGGCGGCGAGCAGGAACCCGGCCGCGATCTGCGCGTAGAACGCCTTGGTGGAGGCCACGCTCATCTCCACGTCACGCCCGTCGGAGGTGTAGAGCACCCCGTCGCTGCGGTCGGTGAGGTCGCTGTTGCGCCGGTTCACGATCGCGACGACCGCCGCGCCCCGTCCGCGCACGAGATCCACGGTGCGGTTCGTGTCGGTGGTGGTGCCGCTCTGGCTGATCGCGACCACCAGGGTGTCGGCCATGTCCGGCACGAGTCGGAAGCCCGAGAGTTCGGGGGCCGGGAGGGCCTCGGCGGTCAACGTCGCGCCCGGACCGACGAGGTCGT
>JALRDW010000201.1 GCA_023262065.1 Acidimicrobiia bacterium
GTACCGTCGCATGCGGGGCGACGAGGTCTTCTACCCGATGGGGTGGGACGACAACGGCCTCCCCACCGAGCGACGGGTGCAGAACTACTTCGGGGTCCGCTGCGATCCGGCGCTCCCGTACGACCCGACCTTCGAGCCGCCGGCCGAGCCGGGCAAGCAGCAACTCGCGATCTCGCGGCGCAACTTCGTCGAACTCTGCGACCGTCTCGTCGAGGAGGACGAGCGCAAGTTCGAGGAGCTCTGGCGCCACGTGGGACTCTCCGTCGACTGGTCGATGACCTACACGACCATCGGGGCCGGTGCACAGCGGGCCTCCCAGCGGGGCTTCCTGCGCATGCTCGCCCGCGGCGAGGCCTACCAGTCGGAGGCGCCGACGCTCTGGGACGTCGACTTCCGCACTGCGGTGGCCCAGGCCGAACTCGAGGACCGCACGATGCCCGGCGCGTACCACGCGCTCGCGTTCCACCGGGCCGGAGGCGACGACGTCGTGATCGAGACGACGCGACCCGAGCTGCTGGGTGCCTGCGTCGCGCTGGTCGCACACCCCGATGACGAGCGGTACCGCCCGCTGTTCGACACCACCGTGACGACACCGCTGTTCGGTGTGGAGGTCCCGGTGCTGGCCCACCCGCTCGCCGACCCCGAGAAGGGCTCGGGCATCGCGATGATCTGCACGTTCGGCGACATGACCGACGTCATCTGGTGGCGCGAGCTGCAGCTCCCGGCCCGGGCGATCATCGGCTGGGACGGACGTCTCGTGGCCGAGCCGCCGGTCGCGTTCACCGACTCGGGCGACGCCGCGTGGTCCGAACTCGCCGGGCGCACGGTGAAGCAGGCCCAGGCGCGCATCGTCGAGCTGCTGCGCGACTCGGGGGAGCTGCTCGGCGATCCGAAGCCGATCGAGCACCCGGTGAAGTTCTTCGAGAAGGGTGACCGGCCGCTCGAGATCGTGACCACCCGGCAGTGGTACTTCCGCAACGGTGGTCGAGATGCCGACCTGCGGGCCGCGCTCCTGGCGCGCGGGCGCGAGCTCGCGTGGCACCCGGAGTACATGCGGGCCCGCTACGAGTCGTGGGTCGAGGGTCTCAACGGGGACTGGCTCGTGAGCCGGCAGCGGTTCTTCGGGGTGCCGATCCCGGTCTGGTACCCCGTGCTGGCCGACGGCCGTCCCGATCACGACCACCCGATCGTCCCGGACGAGTCGGCACTGCCGGTCGACCCCTCCGCCGAGGCCCCGCCCGGGTACGAGGAGGCCCAGCGCGGCGTGCCGGGCGGGTTCGTCGGCGACCCGGACGTCATGGACACCTGGGCGACCTCCTCGCTCACCCCACAGCTCGCGGGCGGCTGGGAGGACGATCCTGATCTCTTCGCCCGGGTGTTCCCCATGGACCTGCGCCCGCAGGCCCACGAGATCATCCGCACCTGGCTGTTCTCGACCGTGGTGCGTGCGCACGCCGAGTTCGACTCCCTGCCGTGGAGCGACGCGTCGATCTCGGGTTGGGTGCTGGATCCGGATCGCAAGAAGATGTCGAAGTCGAAGGGGAACGTGGTGACCCCGATGGGCCTGCTCGAGGAGCACGGCTCCGACGCGGTGCGCTACTGGGCCGCCAGCGCGCGTCCGGGCGTGGACACCGCGTTCGACGTCGGGCAGATGAAGGTCGGTCGGCGTCTCGCGATCAAGATCCTCAACGCCTCGCGGTTCGCGCTCGGGACGGCGGCCGAGGGGCCTGCGGCCGCAGCGGTGAGTGAACCCCTCGACGCGTCGATGCTCCTCGCCCTCGCCGATCTCGTCGACGAGTGCACGCGGGCCTTCGACGGGTACGACTACGCGCGGGCACTCGAGCGCGCCGAACGCTTCTTCTGGGGCCTCACCGACGACTACCTCGAGTTGGTCAAGCAGCGGGCCTACGGCGCGCTCGGCGACGCCGCCGCCGGGTCGGCCCGGCGGGCGCTCACGGTGGCGCTGTCCACGATCCTGCGTCTCTTCGCCCCGCACCTGCCTTTCGTCACCGAGGAGGTGTGGTCCTGGTGGCAGGAGGGCTCCATCCATCGGGCGGCGTGGCCGGAGGCCGAGCCGCTGCGGGCCGAGGCGCTCGCGGCCGGCGCCGACCTCTCGGTGTACCCGATCGCCGCCGAGGTGCTCGGCGCGATCCGCAAGGCCAAGTCGGACGCCAAGGTGTCGATGCGGGCCGAGGTCGCCGAGGTCCGCGTCGGGGACACGGCGGCCCGCCTCGGTGCGCTGCTCGCCGCCCGGGGTGACGTGCTCGGCGCCGGCCGCGCGGCGGCGCTCATCACCCGCGAGCTGCCCGAGGCATCGGTCGAGGTCGACCTCGCACCGGTCGCGGACGACTGACGCGTGCGGCCCGCCGAGGCGCTCGCGTGGCTCGACGCCCACGTCAACCTCGAGACGGGGGTCGGCGTGCCGAGTGGGGTCGACCGGCGTCGGCACTCGCCGACCCTCGCCCGCATCGAGGCGCTCACCGCCCTGCTCGGTTCGCCGCAGCTCGAGTTCCCCGCGATCCACCTCACGGGGACGAACGGCAAGACGAGCACGGCCCGGATCCTCACCGCACTGCTCCTGGCCGAGGGGCTCTCCGTGGGGACCTACTCGAGTCCGCACCTGCAGTCCGTCGGTGAGCGCATCGCCCTCGACGGGGAGCCGATCGACGAGGTGCGCCTGGCCGAACTGCTCACTCGCATCGCCACGATCGAGGAGTTCCTCGACGACCGCCCGTCGTACTTCGAGGTGCTCACCGCCGCCGCCCTGGACCTGTTCGCCGAGGTCGCGGTCGACGTGGCGGTGGTCGAGGTCGGACTCGGGGGCACCTGGGACGCCACGAGCGTGGTGCGGGCCCCGGTCGCCGTGGTCACGAACGTCGGACTCGACCACGTGGAGTACCTCGGCCCCGATCGCGCGTCGATCGCCCGGGAGAAGGCGGGCATCGTGACGGAGGGCGCGACCCTCGTGCTCGGCGAACGGGATCCGGATCTCGTGCCGATCTTCACGGCCCGCCGGCCCGGTCGGACCCTGCTCGCCGGTCGGGACTACTCGGTCGTGGGCGACCGGTTGGCGATCGGGGGGCGGGCGATCGACGTCGCGACGCCGTGGGGGACGCACCGCGACGCGTTCCTCGCGCTCCACGGGCCGCACCAGGCCGAGAACGCAGCGACCGCACTCGTCGCCGCCGAGGCGTTCCTCGGAGGCCCGGTCTCCGAGGAGGCGGTGGAGGCCGCGTTCGCGTCCGTGCGCTCGCCCGGTCGCCTGGAGGTCGTCGGTCGACGGCCCCTCGTGCTCCTCGACGGCGCGCACAACCCCGACGGACTGCGCAGTCTGCGTGCTGCGCTCGACGAGGGGTTCGCCGGTGGCGCGCGCACCTACGTGGTCGGTGTGCTCGCCGGTCGCGATCCGGACGAGGTCATCGCGGCGCTCGCGCCCGATCCGGGGACCACGACGATCGTGTGCTGTCGGCCCCCGAGCCCGCGGGCCCTCGACCCGGAGGCGCTGGCCGCGGCCGCCCGCGCCGCCGGACTGCCCGGTGACTCCGTGCGGGTGGTTCCCGAGGTCGCCGACGCGGTCCGGGTGGCGACGGCCGGGCTCGACGAGGACGAGCAGGTGGTCGTCACCGGATCGCTCTACGTCGTGGGGGCCGCCCGGGCGGTCCTCGTCGGGGCCTGAGGCCACCACGGGCCGGGTGTGATCCCGGACCGGCGCGACGGCTAGGTTCCCGCGCCATGGCTGACCGTACCCTCATCCTCTGCAAGCCCGACGCCGTCGAGCGTGGCCTCGTCGGCGAGATCGTGTCGCGCATCGAGCGCAAGCAGCTCCGCATCGTCGCGATGGAGCTGCGCACCCTCGACGCCGAGACCGCGGGCCGGCATTACGCCGAGCACGCCGAGAAGCCGTTCTTCGGCGAACTCGTGGCGTTCATCACCCGCAGCCCGCTCGTGGCGATGGTGGTCGAGGGACCCGAGGCGTTCAAGGTGATGCGCACGCTCATGGGCACGACCAACCCGCGGGAGGCCGCGCCGGGCACGATCCGCGGCGACCTGGCGATCGAGATGGGGGAGAACCTCATCCACGGTTCGGACTCCCCGGAGTCGGCCGAGCGGGAGATCGCGATCTTCTTCCCCGGCCTGGCCTGACCCTGCGTCCCGTCGGGCGCGATGCGAGGCCCCGAGCGGGTCTCCGGCGTCCGGACGCCCTCCGGATCGTCCGCGCGCGGGGCGTGGTCGTCGGCGCGCGGCTGGCACCCGTTTTCCCGACCCCGTAGCCTGAGAGGGTCCCGCCCGGCCGCACCGGCCGCACCGCGGACCCGTCCGCGCCCCAGGAGGCCCCCGTCCCCGTGTCCGATCCCTGGCTCTCGTCGATCGTCGGCCGCGACATGGCGGTCGATCTCGGCACGGCCAACACCCTCGTCTACGTCCGGGGCCGCGGCATCGTCCTCAACGAGCCGTCGGTCGTGGCGATCAACGCCAAGGACGGCCGGCCGCTCGCGGTCGGTGTCGAGGCGAAACGGATGATCGGGCGCACCCCGGGCCACATCCAGGCGATCCGGCCGCTCAAGGACGGGGTCATCGCGGACTTCGACATCTGCGAGAAGATGCTCCGCTACTTCATCGAGCGGGTGCACCAGCGTCGCTGGGCGAAGCCCCGCATGGTGGTCGCCGTGCCCTCGGGGATCACCGGCGTCGAGCAGCGAGCCGTGCCGCTGGTCGAGCCATTGCCGATCAGAACAATAACATCGTTGTTGCCAGCCGTAGCCGCAGCATAAGCACGATAAATCGTCTGGAAAGGCGACTCAGGCGATGTGCCCTCGTTACCGTCCGAACCCGCAGCAGGATTGACGAAATACCAAGTGCCGGTCAGCGGAATACCATTGATGCCGCCAATAACCGGAACACCGAAGGAGGTGATACCGTTGGGAAAATTTGTAAGTGCCATGTCGGCCCCTTTCTAGGTTCAAATTCCACCAACGACCATGTTGGTTAGTTGGTGGTTTTCAAGATACTCGGCAGCTTTTCGGAGGACTTTTGGATCATCCTTAAGTTTACCGATCCCTTGGTTACA
>JALRDW010000283.1 GCA_023262065.1 Acidimicrobiia bacterium
ATGCGCGTCGGTCACGAGGTTCTCGGGCTGCCAGGTCAGATCCTCATGGTGGGCGAGGCGGTACCCGACGTCGTCCGTGAGGACCGCCATCGTGCGGTCGATCCAGGACGCGGTGCCCTCCGGCCCCACGATCGTGAGCGGGAGCGGGGCGAACGACTGGATCCACCGGGTCGTGATGACGTCGTTGACGTCGGTGGTGTGGTCGCTGTGGAGGTGGGTGAGGAGGAGGGCGTCGAGCATGCCGGGCGCGACCATGGCGGCGGCGAGTCGCATGAGCACCCCGCGTCCGGCGTCGAAGAGCAGGTGCTTGCCTCCGGTCCGTACGAGGGTGGCCGGACCGGCCCGGTTGGGATCGGGGAGCGGGGAGCCCGTGCCGAGGGTGGTGACGATCATGGGTGCTCCTCAGGAGGCGTCGGTACGGACGAACGTGTCGATGATCTCCACGAGGCGCTCCGGCGCGTCCTCCTGGATGAAGTGGTTGGCGCCCTCGATCTCGATGTGGTCGAGGCCCTGGGCGCCCGGGATCAGCCGCTGCAGCTTGCGGTGCGCGCCCGGCTTGTAGGCGACCATGTCGGCGGTCCCGAACACGGTGAGGAACGGCTTCGTCCACTGTTCGAGGTAGGTCCAGGTCTCCCGGCACTGCGGTACACCCGGGTTGTCGGGCTGCACCGGGATGAGCAGGGGGAACTCGAGTGCGCTGGCCTGGTAGCGCTTGTCGGGGAACGGCGCGTCGTAGGCGGCGACCTCGGCATCCGAGAGCGGTCGGGTCACGCCGCCGCGCACGAGCGCGCCGATGGGGAGTTCGTCGGCCGCCTGACTGAAGTCGAGCCACTGCTGCATGAACGCGTTGACGCCCTCGCCCACGGGCAATCCCGTGTTCGACGCGACGACACGGCTGAACCGGTCCCCCTCGCGGGCGAGCACGTTGAGCGCGATCGTGCCACCCCAGTCCTGGCAGTACAGCGTGATGTCCGAGAGGTCGTTCGCCACGAGCCACTGGGTCACGAGGTCCACGTGCCGGGCCAGGGTGAAGAACCGGCGATCGGTCGGCTTGTCCGATCGGCCGAGACCCATGAGGTCGAGCGCGAGCACCCGGTGGCCCCGCGCCGCCAGCCCGCGCACCATGTGGCGGTGCAGGTAGGACCAGGACGGATTGCCGTGCATCAGGAGCACGGGCGCGGCGTCGCCGGGTCCCTCGTCGATGTGGTGGAACCGCAGCACCGTGCCGTCATCGGCGGTGACCGCGGTGTGGTGCGGCTCGAAGTCGTAGTCGGGGAGCCCGACGAAGCACTCGTCCGGGGTGCGCAGGACCTCGACCACGGTCAGCGGGCCGCCTCGATCGTCTCGACGAGCCGATCGACCCGGGGCTCGGCGAGCACCACGACGATCTGCTCCTCGACGCCGGCGAGGTCGACGAGGGCGTCCACGGCTCCGGCGCGCACGCGGTCGAACCGGACATCGTTCCAGGTCCGTTCGTCACCGAGGATCACGCCGTCGACACCGAAGTGGGCGACCGGGGTCACGCCGTCCGGGTCGGCGGCCGCGCCACCCTCGGCGACGCGGCGGACGCGCAGGACGAGTGCGCCGTCGGCCGCGGTGCCGGGCCCGGTCGCCACGGGCTCGGTGCCCATGACGATCGTGAACTCCATCCCGGCCTCCTTGTGCTCGTGCTGGACCTTGAAGTCGTCCCGCTGCTGCATCGCGAAGAACGCGGCACGCGTCGGGTAGTCGACGATGCCGATGCGGTCCCAGGCCGGCGTCCCGGCGGGCTGCTCGGCGACGGAGGCGAGGAAGGCGGCAGTGGCCCCGACCGCAGCGAGCGGCCCGAGCGGGGCGTACTTGTCGTCGGCGGCCTCACCCGAGATCTGCTCGGCGTTGCCGTCCGCGTACTGCGCGACCCGGTGGTACTTCATGAGGTTGAGCATCCAGACGTGGCCGTCCTCCTCGGCGGGGAGGTGGAGCCAGCGCCCCGCGGTCTCGACGTTGATCTGCCCGTAAGCGGGGGACTTCGCCATGGTCGCCTCTCGTCGTGCGTCGAGCCGGTGCACTGCGTGCGCCCGGCGGGTATCGGCAGTCTGTCTGCCAATACCCTCGCGACGCAAGGGCACCGGGAACGCGGCGCGGCTCCCGACCGTTCCCGCCGCAGAGCCGCTCGTCGCTCGGCCGTCGGGCCAAGATGGGGATCGGACCGACCGGGAGGACGCGGACGCGTGGACCGCTTCGACTTCATGACCAACCTGTTCGTGATCCTGACCCTCGTGGCGGTGGCCGCCGTGGGGGCCGGGATGGTCCTCGCGGTCGGCGGTGCGTTCGTCGCGCCGCTGCGCCGGGCCCGGACGGCGGTCGTCGCACTCATCGGTCCCGAGGCCCGCCGCCTCGCGTTCGCGGTCGCGCTGGTCTGCACCCTCGGCAGCCTCTACTACTCGGAGATCGAGGGGTTCACCCCCTGCCGCCTGTGCTGGTACCAGCGGATCTGCATGTTCCCGCTCGTGGTCGTGCTCGGTGTGGGCGCGTGGAAGCGGGATCCGTTCACCCGGCTCACCTCGCTGCCGTTCATCGTGTGCGGACTCGGGGTGTCGACCTGGCACTTCCTCCTCGAGCGCTACCCGACCCTCGAGGGAGACTCCTGCGGCCTCGCGGTGAAGTGCTCGGTGCCATGGTTCACCGAACTCGGGTTCATCACGCTGGCGTTCATGTGCCTGAGTGGCATGGCCCTCATCGGTACGCTGCTGCTCGCCGATCGCGCGAACGAGCGCGCATCCCAGGAGGTCACGGCGTGAGTGCCAACCGAGCCCGCAACACCCGGTCGTGGCTGTGGCCGGCCATCATCACCGGGGTCGCCATCGTCGTCGTGCTGGCCTTCGTGCTCTCGAGCGGTGGCGGGGGCGACAACGGAGGGACCACCACGACCACGAGCGCGAACGGCGGCGAGATCGCGAAGCAGGTCACGGTCGAGGGCGCGGCACTGCCCGAGTACACGTCGCCGACCGGCGACCCGGCGATCGGCGACGCCGCGCCGAAGCTCATCGGGAACAACTTCGCCGGCGCGCCGCTCACGGTCGGCGGGGCCTCCGGCGAGCCGCAGCTCGTCGTGTTCGTCGCCCACTGGTGCCCGCACTGCCAGCGCGAGGTGCCGATCATCGTGCGCCTCGCCGAGCGCGGCACCTTCGAGGGGGTCGAGCTCAGCGCCGTGGCCACCGGCACGAGTGCCGAGGCTCCCAACTACCCGCCGTCGAGCTGGCTCGAGCGGGTCGGGTGGGAGGCCCCCGTGCTGGTCGACACCGCGGACCAGACCGCTGCGAAGGCGTACGGACTCTCGTCCTACCCGTACCTCGTCTTCATCGACCCCGACGGCACCGTCGTCGGTCGGTGGGCGGGCGAGATGGGCGAGTCGGACCTCGAAGCCGTCGTCGAGGCGTTCAAGGCGGGCACGACCCCGCTGCCGTTCCCCGCGGGCTGACCGCGACGGGCGGGCTCGTGCCTCAGCGGCTGCGTGCCGCGGACTCGCCGGCCATGCGCCCGAAGAACGAGCCGTCGCCGAGGCTGATGCCGGAGACGTAGCCGTGGGCCGCGATGCCGGCGGTGGTGCGGCCGGCCGCGTAGAGGCCCGGCACCGGCGCGCCCTGCGCGTCGAGCACCCGTGATGCGGGATCGGTCGTGAGTCCGCCGAGTGTGAAGGTCGCGTAGATCGCCTTCGACTCGACCCGCAGGTCGATCGCCCCGAGCGGCGGCCGGAGGGGCACGAGGAACTCCGGCTCCTTGTGCCATTCGGGGTCCTCGCCCCGCTCCGCCCCGGCGTTGTAGGCGGCGATCGTCTCGGCGAGCGCGTCCGGCGGCACGCCGATGTCGGCTGCGAGTTCCTCAGGCGTCTCGGCCGCCCACTGGATGCGCATGCCCACGAAGTTGACCTCGAAGGTGTCCTCACTCACGATCATGAAGATGTCGCCGCCCCGCCCGGCGAGCGCCTCGTGGCCGATGCGCCCGGTGTAGGTGTCCTCGTTGATGAACCGGCGGCCGTCGCGTCCCACGAGGATGTTGCGGGCCATCCGGTGCGGCGGCCCGATCGGGAGCGCGCACTCGAACGAGCCCATGCGGGTGGATGCGGCGCCCGCGCCCCAGCCGAGGCGGATGCCACGGCCGTCGTCGTTGTCCTGGCCGACCCGCCACGCCGGGAACGGCCGGCCGGCGTCGGGGCAGTGCTCGGCCACCATGTCCTCGTTGAAGATGAAGCCGCCTGCGGCGAGCACGACGCCCCCGTGGGCCCGCACCGTGACGTCGCGTCCGTCGAGGCGGACGATCGATCCGACCACCCGATCCTCGTCCACGACGAGCCGTTCGACCCGGGCGTCCGTGTGCACCTGCACTGCGGTCGCCGCGAGCGCGGCGCCGAGACGCTCCATGATGAAGCCGCCCGCGGTGTCGGGGAACTCGGGGTGATGGCCGCGTGGCACGACGTCGGCGATCCCGTTGAACGGCCAGGAGTCCTCGCCCCCGGAGAAGCAGAGCCCGGCGTCGGTGACCGGCTCGCGGTTCGGCTCGTCGCAGAACTCGGCCTTGAACGGCACGCCGTGGTCGACGAGCCAGTGGTAGTGGGCGACCGAGCCCTCGCAGTAGGCCCGCACCTTGTCGGCGTCCGCGTCGGGGCCGCAGGCGGCGAGCAGGAACCGCTCCATGTTCTCCGGGGTGTCGTGGAACCCGAGCGCCTCCTGGATCGGCGTGCCGCCACCGAGGTAGATGAGCCCACCCGACAGGGCCGAGGTGCCGCCGGGACCGCCGGCCCGCTCGAAGGCCATGACGTGTGCTCCGGCCTCGGAGGCGCTGATCGCGGCGCAGGTCCCGGCGATGCCGAGACCGACCACGGCGACGTCGGTCTCGAGGTCCCAGACGTCGACGCGGCTCGCGTCGAGCGGGGCGATGGGGCCGGTGTGCTCGCTCACAGCTTCGTGATGACCTCGTCCGCGAACCGGGCGAGTGAGTCGAGCTTCACCGACAGGTCGTTCGGGTCGCCGCCGTAGAAGTACCACGGCACGGTCTGGAGTTCGGTCACACCCTTGTCCGCGAGGCGCCGGTAACCGTCGAGGTCGAACACGTCGATGCAGAGCGCGTTCACCTCGAAGGGGAGGTGGTCCCGGCCGTACTCGGTCCGGTAGCGCGTGAGCTCGCCGAGCGCGTGGGTGATCTCCTCCTCGGAGTTCTGCACCGAGATCCAGCCGTCGGCGAGGCGTGCGGCCCGGCGGAACCCCGGATCGCTGAGCCCGCCGACGTAGATGGGCACCGCTCGCTCGGGCGCGGGCGACATCATGAGACGGTCGAAGTCGTAGTACGTCCCGTGGTACTCGAGGAACTGTGGACCCCCGCCCCCGCAGAGCAGTCGGAGGATCTCGATCATCTCGTCGGCCCGCTTGCCCCGGGTGCGCATGTCCGTGTGGGTCCAGGTGAACTCCTCGGGGATCCACGACAGGCCGACACCGAGCGCGACGCGCTCACCGGAGAGCACGGCCATCGACGAGAGTTGCTTGGCGACCATGAGCGGGTCGCGGATCGGCAGCTTGACGACGTTCGTGAGGAACCGGATGCGCTCGGTCACCGCCGCCATCGCCGCGAAAAAGCCGAAGATCCGCCTGGCGATCAACCGTCCCGACAATCCCCAGACCACGATCGGCGGCCCGTATGAGGTGATGAAGGCCTTCGGCTTCACCATCGACGACGTCCAGAAGTGGGGCGGCAGCTACGT
>JALRDW010000082.1 GCA_023262065.1 Acidimicrobiia bacterium
GACAGGATCGCCGACGCGAGGTCGTCGAGCGCCTCGATGGCCCGCGGTGCGTCGAGGTCGTCGTCGATCGCATCCCGCACCCGACGCGCGAACTCGGACGGGTCGGGTCCACCGGTCGCGACTGCGGCCGCGAGGAGACGGTGGAGCAGGGCGGTGCCGTCGTGGATCTCCGCGTCGTACCACTCGAACCCCGACCGGTAGTGGTGGTGCATGAGCGCGAGTCGGATGGCGCGCGGGTCGGCCTCTTCGAGCAGGTCGGAGATGAAGACGAGGTTGCCGAGCGACTTGCTCATCTTCTCGCCCTCGTAGGCCACCATCGCCGAGTGGAGCCAGTGGCGCACGAACGGCTTGCCGGTGATCGCCTCGCTCTGCGCGATCTCGCACTCGTGGTGCGGGAACACGAGGTCGGTACCGCCACCGTGCAGGTCGATGGTCTCGCCGAGCTCCTGGGTGGCCATGGCCGAGCACTCGATGTGCCACCCGGGTCGCCCCACGCCGAACGGGGCGCGCCAGGCCGGCTCATCGGGGAGGCTCGGCTGCCAGAGCACGAAGTCGAGCGGATCACGCCGATGCGGATCGTCCGGGTTCCCGCCCCGGGCCCGGGCCAGGCGCAGCATCTGGTCGCGGGTGTAGTGCGAGAGCTTCCCGAAGTCCGGCGCGGTCGAGACGTCGAAGTACGCGGTCCCGGCGGTGAGGTAGGCGTGACCCGAATCGAGGAGCTGCTCGACCATGGCGATGATCCGGTCGATGGTCTCGGTCGCACGCGGCTCGGCGTACGCCGGTCGCATGCCGAGCTGGCGCATGTCGCGCCGGAACCGGTCGAGCTCGGCGGCCGCGAGGTCCAGGAACGGGACGCCGAGTTCCCGGGCCTTCGGGAGGATCGAGTCGTCGACGTCGGTCACGTTGCGAACCATGCGCACCTCGTGGCCGAGGTCCTCGAGCCGGCGGATCAGGAGGTCGTAGGTGAGGTAGGTGGCGGCGTGCCCGAGGTGCGTGGCGTCGTACGGCGTGATGCCGCACACGTACATCGTGACGAGCGGACCGGGCTCGAACGGCACGACCTCCCGACGGGCGGTGTCCCAGAGCCGGAGGCCGCCCATGCGCCGACGCCTAGACGCCGCTCAGGCGGAGCCCGGCGCGCACCTTGTGACGGATGTTGATCGTCAGCAGCACCGCGGCGAAGGTCTCCATCCCCACGGCGTTCTCGAGCGACCCCCCGTCGAAGGCCCGCAGGTCGGGGATCGTGCGGATGATCTCCATGAGCGTGGCGCGGGCGTCGTCGTCGTCGCCGCAGGCCACGACGTCGCTCTCCATGTGCTCGTCGAGGGCACCGAACTCGGCCGCCGGGACGAGGTGGAACGCGGTCACGACCTGCGAACGCCAGAGCAGGGCCTGCATCTCCTTGGCGATCGAACCGTGCGGGGGGAGCACGGCGTTGAACTCCGAACCGTTCCGGGTGAGGTCGTTGGCCATGGACACCACGATGCGGCCCTGCAACTGGTCGGCGAAGTACCGGCAGGTGGCGAGCGCCGCGTCGGCGTTCACCGCGACCACCACCACCTCGGCGTCACAGGCCGCGGCGTTGTCGCCGGGTGTCAACCGGGCGACCCGGTCCCCCCACTTCTCGCGCAGCTCCGCCACGACCGCCTCGGCCTTCGCCGCCTCGCGGGACCCCGCGATGACGTCGTGACCCACATCGGCGAGGCGCGCCGCGAGGCCACGCCCGGCCGGACCGGTTGCTCCCAGGATCCCGATTCGCACGGCGGGGAGTCTGGCAGACGCGCACCGGTCCGAACGACACGACCGCGCCCGGAGGGCGGTCAGAGGATGCAGTCCGCACCGAGGAGGACGCGGAGTTCGGCGAAGAGGCCGTTGCGGGCGTCGACGAGGTACTCGCCGCCGAACCGGAACACGGTCATCTTCCCGCCCTGGTCGAGGTGGAGGTAGACCGGGCTCTCCCCCGGATGCTCCCGCAGCACCTCGGCCAGGCGGGTCGCCTTGGGGCCGTCGAGTTGGTGCGGCCGCACCCGGATGCGCACCGGCGGCCCGCCGTCGAGCACCAACTCGGGTCGCGCGATCTCCATCGACATCAACTTGGGCTGGTCCTCGCGCAGGTCGAGCCGACCCTTGATGCACACGATGGCGTCCTCCTCGAGGAGGTGTCCGTACTGCGCCATCGTCTTCGGGAACACGAACACCTCGACCGCGGAGGCGAGGTCCTCGAGCACGAAGGTCGCCATGGGGTCGCCGCGCTTGGTGTACTTGCGGTTGAGCGCGGTGATCACGCCGCCGACCGTGCGGAGGTCACCCTCCCGCAACTCCTTGAGTTCGGCGAGGGTGGCGTCGGTGTAGCGCCGCAAGGCGGCCCCGGCACCCATGAGCGGGTGATCGCTCACGTAGAGGCCGAGCATCTCCTTCTCGAACGCGAGCCGCTGGCTCTTGCCGTACTCGGCGTCCGGGATCGGGACCCGGTTGAACTCGCCGATGCCGTCCCCCTCGGCCACCGAGTCGCCGAACAGGCTCATGATGCCGGCGTCGCGCTCCTTGCGCCGGGTGATCGCCTGGTCGATGACCTGCTCCGCGATGAGTCCGAGACCCTGACGCGGGTGGCCGAGCGAGTCGAACGCGCCGGCCTTGATGAGCGACTCGATCGTGCGCTTGTTCAGTGCCTGCGGGTCGACGCGATCGCAGAAGTCGAAGAAGTCGACGAACGGACCCGATGCGTCCCGAGCGGCGAGGATGTGCGCGACGACCCCCTCCCCCACGTTGCGCACGGCCGAGAGACCGAACCGGATCGCGTCACCGTCCACCGAGAAGTCCATGACCGATGAGTTCACGTCCGGCACGAGCACCGGGATCTGCATCTGGCGGCACTCGTTGAGGTAGACCGCGCTCTTGTCCTTGTCCCCCTTCACGCTCGTGAGGAGCGCGGCGAGGTACTCCCGCGGGTGGTTCGCCTTGAGGTAGGCGGTCTGGTACGCGACGAAGCCGTACCCGACCGAGTGGGACTTGTTGAACGAGTAGTCCGCGAACGGTTCGATGATGTCGAACATCTCGTTGCCGAACGCGGTGCCGTACCCCTCCCGCTCGCAGCCCTCGACGAACTTCGCGCGCTCCTTCACGATCAGCTCGCGCTGCTTCTTGCCGGTCGCCTTGCGCAGGTTGTCGGCCTCGGAGAGCGAGTACCCGGCGAGCCGCTGCGACACGCGCATCAGCTGCTCCTGGTAGATCATGAGGCCGAAGGTCGGACCGAGGATCTCCTCGAGGTCCGGGTGGTAGTAGGTCACCGGCTTCCGGCCGTTCTTGCGGTCCGCGTAATCGGTGTGCATGTTGGCGGCCATCGGCCCCGGCCGGTAGAGCGCCACCAGGGCGGCGACATCCTCGAAGGTGGACGGTGCGAGGGCGCGGATGAGGGCGCGCATCGGACCGCCCTCGAGCTGGAACACGCCGATCGTCTCGCCCTTGCGCAGCAGGTCGAAGGTCCGGGGATCGTCGAGCGGGAGGTCGTCGATGTTCGGTCGTTCCCCGGTGCGGGCCTCGACGAGATCGAGTGTGACCTCCATGACGTCGAGGTTGCGCAGCCCGAGGAAGTCCATCTTGAGGAGTCCGAGGTCCTCGACGCCGTGCATCTCGTACTGGGTGACGATCGGTGCATCGTCGAGGGAGCCACCCGGCTCGGGCTTCCGCTGGATCGGCAGGTACTCGGTGAGCGGCTCGCGGGTGATCACCACCGCGGCCGCGTGGATCCCGTCCTGCCGTCGCAGCCCCTCGAGACCCTTGGCCACGTCGATGACGTGACGGAGATCGTCGTCGCTCTCGTACAGGTCACGAAGCTCCTGAGCCGCCTGGTAGCCGCTCTCGTGCTTGGGGTGTTTCTCGAGGCAGTAGCGAAGAGGAGTGTCGCGGCCCATCACCACCGGCGGCATCGCCTTGGCCAATCGATCACCGACCGAATACGGATGACCGAGAACCCTCGCCGCGTCACGCACGGCGTTGCGCGCCTTGATGGTGCTGAAGGTGATGATCTGTGCCACGTGTTCGCGCCCGTAGGTG
>JALRDW010000185.1 GCA_023262065.1 Acidimicrobiia bacterium
GAGGAGTCGGCGCTTGAGAGCGACGCCGTTCGGGTCGTCGCCACCGCCGTAGCCGCCGATGCGGCGGCGTCCGCCGCCCGCGCTCGCCACGACGCGGTGGCACGGGATCACGAACGGCAGCGGGTTCGTGGCCATCGCGGCGCCGACGGCTCGCGCCGCGCCCGGTCGACCGGCGAGGGCTGCGAGTTCGCCGTAGGTGACGACCTCGCCCCAACCCACCTCACGCCGCAGGGTCTCGAGGACCGTGCGGTGGAACGGCGGGAGACCAGCCGCGTCGAGGTCGATCGTGAGGTCGAGGTCGCGGGTCGTGCCCGCGCACCAGGCGTCGATGACGCCCGCGACGGCATCGTCGCGCGCGTCGACGGCATCCTCCGCGATGTGGTGGGAGGCCGACGGGAGTTCGATGCGTTCGACCCCGTTCGGGCCGAGCGTGACCGCGACGTCGCCGAGGTCGGTGGACTGGGTCCACCACCGGCGGATCGCCGTGTCGGTCATCGGATCCCTACGGGATGAGGCCGAGGCCCCGCACGTCGTCGCGCTCGCCGATGAGCTCCTCGGTGGTGATGCGGATGCGCTCCTGCGAGAAGGCATCGTGCTCGAGGCCCTCGACGACCTTCCAGCCGCCCTTGCCGTCCGCCGCCACCGGGAAGCCGAACTGCAGCCCCTCCGGCACGCCGTACTCGCCGCGGCTCACGACCGCAAGCGACGACCAGTCGCCGGATGGGGTCTCGCGCCACACCGCGTTCACCGAGTCGATCGCGGCGTTGGCGGCCGAGGCGGCCGAGGACGCACCGCGGGCCTCGATGATCTTGGCGCCCCGCTGCTGCACGGTGGTGAGGAACTCGCCCTCGAGCCACGCCCGGTCGGTGATGACCTCGGTCGCGACCTTCCCGCCGATGCGGGCGTTCGTGAAGTCCGGGTACTGCGTCGCCGAGTGGTTGCCCCAGATGGCGACGTTCGTGACCTGGTCGACCGGCACGCCCGCCTTCTTGGCGAGTTGGGTCTGGGCCCGGTTCTGGTCGAGGCGGGTCATCGCGAACCAGCGGTCGGCCGGCACGTCGGGCGCGTTCGAGCGGGCGATGAGGCAGTTCGTGTTGCACGGGTTGCCGACGACGAGCACCCGGACGTCGGAGGCGGCGTGGGCGTTGATCGCCTCACCCTGTGGCTTGAAGATGCCACCGTTCACGTTGAGGAGGTCACCGCGCTCCATGCCCGCCTTGCGCGGGATCGAGCCGACGAGCATCGCCCAGGACGTGCCGTCGAAGGCCGTCCTGAGGTCGGTGGTGCCCTCGACGCCGGCGAGCAGCGGGAAGGCGCAGTCGTCGAGCTCCATGATGACGCCCTCGAGCGCCTTCATCCCGGGCTCGATCTCGAGGAGCCGCAGCACGACCGGCTGGTCGGGCCCGAGCAACTGGCCCGAGGCGATGCGGAAGAGGAGCGCGTAGCCGATCTGGCCGGCGGCGCCCGTGACGGTGACGTGGACGGGGGTCTTGGAAGCCATGCGGGCGAATCTACCGCCGGGCCTCCGCCGCTCCCCGGGTCGGGGCGCCGGTCAGGACACCTCGAGGGAGAGCAGGATCGTGCGGGCCTCGGAGAGCTGGGCGAGCCGGTCGGCCGCCCCGTCCTGGGCACCCCCGTGATCCGGGTGGGCCGCCCGCACGAGCCGCCGGTAGCGGCGCTGGACCTCGGCGCGGTCGGCGCGCAGGTCGGGGCGCAGGCCGAGGGTCTCCATCGCCCACCGGCGGTCGTCGGCGACACCGAGCCACAGGGCGCCCTGCCCGGTCGGATCGGTGTCGACACCCGGGGCGGCGGGCGCCGCGAGATCGGGCCGTCGGGTCGGGAGGCCGTCGATGAGCCGCACCACGCGCCACCGGTGCGGGTGGATACCGGGCCGGCGCAGCGCGCGCCGCACGGCGTCGATCGCCGGGGTGCGGGCGACGGGCGGCATCGCCATGATCGCCATGAACGCGCCGAGCACCTGGGGCTCGGGCCGCCCGTGCACGTCGAGTTCGAGGACGATCCCCCGGCCGTCGTCGACGAGACGGTGCCGCGAGAGGTCGAGGCCGTGGGTGTCGGTCTGGAGCCGGTGGTGCAGGTGGATGGAGGGGACCTCGAAGCCACCGTCCCCGACCCGGCGCAGCAGCCACGGCACCCGGACCCGGGTCTCCTCATCGATGAGCGGCGTGAACTCGGCGACGACCGCGGCGAGCAGATCGGAGCCGGCGGCCCCGCCCGCGGTCGGGAGGTAGGAGGGCTCGAGCGCGACCCGCCTCGTCGGCATGTGCCGACGGGTGTGACGCACGTTGAGTTCGGCGAGGCGCGTGCCGTCGGTCTCCATGCGCAGGGTTCTACGGGGCGGTCGGCCCCGCCGGACCGGTCACGTCGGTCACCGTCGGACGATTCAGCCGAGGACGGCCGCCAGGCCGAGCGTGATGCACCAGACCGCGGCGATGCCGGCGACCATGGCGAGGATCGGGAGGCGCGGGAGCGGCCGACGCACTCCGGGCCCGTCGACCCCGATCCACAGGTCGCACTCCCGGCAGCGCTCCTCCCCGGCGTGCAGCGATGCGCCGCAGAGGACGCAGATCTCGGGGGCCACCGGCGGCGGGACGCTCACGCCGCACCCGCCGACCGCTCGGCCGCGGCCACCGCGTTGGCGAGGAGCATCGCCCGCGTGGTCGGACCCACGCCGCCGAGCCGCGGCGTGATCCAGCCCGCGACGTCGGCGCAGGCCTCGTCGACGTCGGGGATGAGACGGCGACCCTCACCGAAGGTGATGCCGGCGCTCACCACCGCCGCTCCGGGCCTGACCATGTCGGGCGTGACGATCGACGGTGCACCGGCGGCCGCGATGAGGATGTCGGCCTGACGGGTGTAGGACCCGAGGTCCGGCACGCCGGTGTGGATGACGGTGACCGCGGCGTTCGCGTGCGGACGCTTGAGCGCGAGCAGGTTGGCGAGCGGCCGACCGATCGTGAGGCCGCGGCCGATGATGACGACGTGCTTGCCCTCGATCTCGACGCCGTTGAACGCGAGCAGCGCCTGGATGCCGGCGGGCGTGCACGGGATCGGCGCGTCGACGCCCATCACCAACCGGCCGAGGTTCACGGGGTGGAGGCCGTCGGCGTCCTTGTTCGGGTCGATCGCGAGCAGCGCCTGCTCCTCGTCGAGTCCCTTGGGCAGCGGCAGCTGCACGATGAACCCGTGGATGTCGGGGTTCGCGTTGCACCGCTCGATGGCCGCGATCACATCGGCCTGCGTCGCCGACGCCGGCAGGTCCTCGCGGAAGGAGGCCATGCCGACCTCTGCGCAGTCCTCGTGCTTCATGCGCACGTAGGACGCGGAGTTCCGGTCGTCACCCACGAGCACCGTCGCGAGCCCGACGGTCACGCCACGCTCGGCGAGTGTGGCGCAGCGGGCGCGCAGGTCGTCCTTGATGTGGGCCAGGAAGGCGTTGCCGTCGAGCAGGGCTGCGGTCATGCGGGTGCTCCCGTGACTAGTGGAGGAAGTGGCGCTCGCCGGTGAACACCATGACGAGGCCGAGTTCGTCGGCCCGGGCGATGACCTCCTCGTCGCGCACCGAACCACCCGGCTGCACGACGATGGAGACGCCCGCCGCGGCCGCGGCCTCGACGCCGTCGGGGAACGGGTAGAAGGCGTCGGAGGCGCACGCACCGCCGGCGGCGCGACCCGCCGCCTTCTTCGCCGCGATCTCGCCGGACTCGACCCGGTTCTGCTGCCCCGCACCGATGCCGACGGCCTGACCCGCGCGGGCGAGCACGATGGCGTTCGACTTCACGTGGCCGCACACACGCCACGCGAACTCGGCGTCGGCCCACTGTGCCGGGGTCGGCTGGGCCTTCGTGACGACCCGCCAGTCGTCGCGGGTGGCGACGAACGCGGGCGGCTCCTGCACGAGGAACCCGCCGGAGATCTGGCGCAGGTGCAGGGACTCCGCACCGGGTGCCGGGGCCTCGAGGAGCCGGGTGTTCTTGCGCTTGCCCTTGAGGATCTCGAGCGTGCCGTCCTCGTAACCCGGGGCGATGACGAGGTCGGCCTGCGGACCCTTTGCCATCGCCTCGGCCGTGGCGAGGTCGAGCGGACGGTTCAGCGCCACGATGCCGCCGAACGCCGACCGCTCGTCGCACGCGAGCGCGAGTTCGTACGCGGTCGCGAGGTCGTCGGCCGCCGCGGCGCCGCACGGGTTCGCGTGCTTGATGATCGCGACGGCCGGACGGTCGCCGAGGTCGTGGGCGAGCACCCACGCCGCCTCGGTGTCGTAGAGGTTGAGGTACGAGAGCGCCACGC
>JALRDW010000269.1 GCA_023262065.1 Acidimicrobiia bacterium
CGGGTTGGAAGTTGAGCGGCCCGAGGCGGATCCAGAGGCGGGCGCCGTTCGCCGTGTACCCGAGGCCGGGGACGAGCGGCAGCAGCAATGCGCCGACCCCGAGGACGAGGAAGATCGTGCGGTAGCGGCGCAGGGTGTCGATCTGCCGGATCGCGGCGAGGGCGAGGACGAACACCCCGATGCCGATCGCGATCCACACCGCCTGGGTGCGCGCGTAGATCGAGCCGGGTCCGGCGGCGAGATCGAGCCGGGAGATCATCGTGAAGCCGATGCCGTTGAGGAGGGTGACGAGCGGGAGCAGCGTGGGGTCGGCACTCGGGGCGAACCGGCGGATCGCGACGTGGGCCACGAAGAACAGGCCGACCACGAACACGAGGAACCCCCAGAAGTCGGCGGGGAGCGCCGGTGCCTTCGAGAGGGCGAGGAGCAGGTAACCCGCCACCGTGATGAGGATCGCCACGATGCCGAGACCGAGCTCGGCGGTGCGCCGTCGCGTCGCGATGAGGGTCCGCATCGGTCCGGCCATCACGGCCTCGTCGCGGGCAGCCCGGTGGCGCCGCTCGCGCCGGTGGTCCCGGTCGTCCCGCTCAGCCCGGTGGGGCCGACCGTCGTGCTGGTGGTCGGCGGGAAGACCCGGTCCTCGAGCCGGTCGACCACGTCACGGGCCTCGGCGAACGAGCCGAAGGTGTCCTCGCGCGAGACGACGAGTTCCTGGCTGTCGTTCAGGTCGCCGCGCTCGATCACCTCCGAGGTCCACTCGACCTGGGGGTCCCAGAGCAGGAACCCGCCGGGGACCCCGCGGTAGACCGCGACCTGCTCCCCGTCGAAGCCGACGTAGTACTGGCTGCGCGCGTACCAGTTGAGTGCGAGGAACGTGCCGCCGAGTACGAGGATCACCGGCAGGATCGCCCATGCGAGCCGACCGACGCTCGTACGCCTCGCCCGCAGGGGCGCGGCCTCGGTGGTCGCCGCCGCGGGTGCCGACGTGGCGGCGCTGCGGGCTGCCGCGGCGCGCACGGCGGTGGTGCCGATCCCGATCTCTGGGAGTGGCGCCGGCGGGAGGTCGCCCTCCTCGCCGATCACATCGATGATGACGACGGAGATGTTGTCCTCGCCGCCGGCGTCGTTCGCGGCGTCGATGAGCGCGCGGGCGCACGCGTCGGCCTCGGCGTTCCGACGCAGGATCGTGCTGATGTCGGTGTCGCGCAGCATGCCGGAGAGGCCGTCCGAGCACAGCAGCACCCGGTCACCCCCGGTCAGTTCGAGTGCGACGTCGTCGACCTCGACGTCCTCGTCGATGCCGAGTGCACGGGTCACGACGTTGCGCTGCGGGTGCACCGCGGCCTGCTCGAGCGTGATCCGGCCCTCGCGCACGAGTTCCTCGACGAGGGAGTGGTCGTCGGTGACCCGGGCGAGGATCCCGTCGCGCAGCACGTAGGCCCGGGAGTCGCCGACGTGGCCGATGCGCAGGCCGCCCACCACCTCGATGGCGGCGGTCATCGTGGTGCCCATGCCGAGCATCCCGGAGTCGGCCCGAGCCTTGTCGACCACGGCGGTGTTCGCCTGGGCGACCGCGTCGGTGACGGGCGCACCCGCCGCGATGGCGGCCCGGAGCGCCTCGATCGCGGTGGCGCTCGCCACCTCGCCGGCCTGGTGACCGCCCATGCCGTCGGCGACCGCGAAGATCCCGAGGCGGTCGTCGTGGAGGATCGAGTCCTCGTTGCCCTCGCGGACGCGACCGACGTCGGTCGCGGCGGCCGCGACGAGCCTCACCGGCGGACCTCGAGCACGGTGTCCCCGACACCGATGCGGTCGCCGCGCGCGAGGCGCTGGGTGCCGGTGATCGGCGCGTCGTTCACGCGGGTGCCGTTCGTCGACCCGCTGTCCTCGGCGTACGGGATGCCGTCGGCGATGAAGATGCGCGCGTGGATGCTCGACACGAAGGTGTCGTCGAGCGCGATCGTGCAGCCCGCGGCGCGTCCGATGGTGTTCTCGGGTGCGAGCACGAACTCCCGGCCCGCGCTCTCGGCGGGGGCGACGATGACCGCGGTCCAGGGACGGTCTCGCCGACCCGCACCACCGCGGCGCCCGCCGGAGTCGGGGCGCACCGCGAGGGGCCGGCTCGCCCGCATCTCCCGCACGACCACGAGCACGACCCGGGACAGGAAGACGAAGAGCAGCGCGAGGAACGCGAACTTCAGGAGGGTGAGCGCAGCGTCCGACACCGGGTCAGGACGCCTCGTACCGGATCGCGACCGCGCCGATCGTGATGACGTCACCGTCGGCGAGGAGTTGCTCGGTGGCGGGTCGGCCGTTCACCGAGGTGCCGTTGAGCGAGCCGAGATCGGCGATGAGGTAACCGTCGGGGACGGGGCGGATCTCGGCGTGGCGGCGCGAGGCCTGGGGGTCGTCGATCTGGATCGTGCAGTCCGACAGGCGGCCCAGGCTCGCGGGCTGGTCGCCGAGGGTGACCCGGGTGCCGTCGGCGAGGACGAGCGACCCGGCCGTGCCCCCGGCCCCGGCGACGATGGCGGCGGTGATCTCCATGCGCCCGGCCTTGAAGCGCTCGTCCCGCACGAAGCGGACCGAGATCGGGCCGAGGAACTGGGCCTTGAGGGTGCGGGCGTGCTCGCGGGCCTCCTCGACCAACTCCCGGTCGAGCACGTCTAGGAAGGCCTCGAAGGCGTCCGCGTCCGGGTCGGAGAGCACGATCTCGAAGTCGTTCGGGACCATCGCGCCCCGCGTACCGAGCGTGCGGCCGAGGTCCATCTCGCGTCGGAGGCGGGCCGCGACCTCAGCGGGCTGGACCCCACCCCGCGACGCCCGCGTGAAGGTGCCCTCGAGGAGGCGTTCGAGACGCCGTTCGAAGCCCTGGACTCCCATGGGACCCGAGTGTACGGGCGTTCCGGCACCCCGCCCCGGCACTGCCGGAGGGTGTGACGGCTAACCTGCAGGCTCCACTCGGGCGAGTGGCGGAATAGGCAGACGCGCTGGCTTCAGGTGCCAGTGTCCGAAAGGACGTGGGGGTTCAAGTCCCCCCTCGCCCACCACATCGTGGGGTATTCCCCACTCGATGCTGGGTACTACGGCATCACCCGCGCGGGTGAGGCCGAGGTACCCAGCATCGAGTGGGGTGTCCCCCACGTTGTGGTGGGCGAGGGGGGACTTGAACCCCCACGTCCTTTCGGACACTGGCACCTGAAGCCAGCGCGT
>JALRDW010000274.1 GCA_023262065.1 Acidimicrobiia bacterium
GGTGCGACCGAAGTGACGGCGGTCTTTCGCGTCGTCCGCGAGCACTCGGTGTCCACGGACCCGAAGGTGCTGGTGGCGTGGCGCGGGTGGACGGGGACGGTGGCACCGACAGGTCCGGTCGGCGGTGACCGCGTAGTCGAAGTTGTGCTCGGCGAGTCCCGCGTCCGGTCCGAACCGGAACGACCGGATCTCGGGGATCACGGCCGGGAGCGCGAACAACCCCTCGCCGACCGCCGCGATCTGCTCCGGGGTCGCCCCGTCCTTCCACCGGAAGAGCGCGATGTGACGGAACACGGTGGACCTCCTCACTGGAGGCCGGCGAGCCGGCCCCCGTCGATCGGTACGGCGACGCCGGTGATGTACCGGGCGTGGTCGGAGCACAGGAACGCGGCCGTCGCCCCGAAGTCCTCCGGTCGTCCGAGCGCACGCACGGGTGCGCCCGCGGCCGCCGCCTCGAGGTCCATCCCGAGTTCGGTCAGGCGGTCCGTCGCGTGCAACCCCGGCTGCAACGAGTTCACGGTGACCCCGTCCGGCCCGACCGCCGAGGCCATCGTCTTGAGGAACGAGGTGAACGCCGAGCGCGCGGTGTTCGAGAGGATGAGGCCGGCGATCGGTTCCCGCACCGAGGTCGAGGTGATGGCGAGGATCCGGCCCCATCCTCGGGCCCGCATCGGACCGACCGCGGCCAGGCACATCGCGATACCGGCCGTGCAGGACTGCTCGAGCGCGGCGCGGTACGCCGCCGGATCGACGAAGGAGTCGAACGCGCCGCCGGGCGGACCCCCGCCGTTGACCACGAGGATGTCGATGCCGCCGAGCGCCGCGGTGGCATCGCGGACGAAGCCTTCGGCACCCTCGGCGGTGCCCACGTCGGCGACGATCGGTACCGCGCCGAAGGATCCCGCGACCTCGGTGATCGTCGCGCCGTCACGTCCGCAGATCGCGACCGCGACCCCCTCGGCCGCCAGCGCCCGCGCGGTCGCGAGGCCGAGCCCCCGGCTCGCCGCCGCCACGGCCGCCCGCCGGCCACTGATCCCAAGGTCCACGTGGTCCTCCTCGAAGGTCTCCGGATCCCATCGTGCCCCGTGGGCCGGGTCCGCGCACGGACCCGGTCGGTCATCGAAGGATCACCGACCGACGGCTGCGCCCTCGGAGCGCGGGTCGGACGCCACGGCGAACCCGTCGGCCTCCAGCCGGATCGCATGGGCGTGACCCATCCCCATGTCGAACGGCGCGGTCGCCGTGAGCCGGTGCCCCCGCGCGGCGAGGGCGGCCGTCAGGTCGGGGTCGAACCGCGCCTCGTGGCGCAGCCCCCAGTCGCCGAGCTCGACCCGCCACCGCGGGGCGTCGATCGCGGCCTGCGGGTCCTCGCCCCGGTCGATCGCATGGCGGAGCACCTGCGCGTGGATCTGGGCCTGCGCGTCGGCACCCATGCTGCCGAACACGAGGTCGGGACGACCCTCCCGCAGCACCATGCCCGGGATGAGCGTGTGCATCGGTCGTTTGGCCGGCGCGAGCACGTTGACCGCGTGCTCGTCGAGGGTGAAGGAGGCCCCGCGGTTCGTGAGGTTGATCCCCCACTCCGGAACGTGGACCCCCGACCCGAACCCGAGGAAGTTGGACTGGATGAGGCTCACGGCGAGACCGTCGCGGTCCGCCGCGCACAGGTAGGCCGTCCCGCCCCGCTGGGGCCGGGCCGGTCGCGGATCGGCGGCGCGGTCCGGGTCGATGGCCGCCCGTCGGCGCCCGATGAACCCGTCCTCGAGCAGGTCGTGCGGGTCGATGCGCATCGCCGTCGGATCCGTGACGTGCGCCTCCCGGTCGGCCAGTGCCAGCTTCGTGGCCTCGACCATGGTGTGCTCGACGTCGACCGGGTCCATGCCCGCCAGGTCGAACCCGTCGAGGATGCGCAGGATCTCGAGCGCGGTCACGCCCTGGGTCGGCGGTCCGAGCTCGGCGACCTCGCGGTCGCGGTAGGACGCCCGCAACGGCGCCGCCCACTCCCCCGCGTGCGCTGCGAGGTCCGTCGCTGCGAGGTGCCCGCCGTCGCGCCCGACCGCCTCGGCGATCGCATCGGCGACCGCACCCCGGTAGTACGCGTCGGGGCCGTCGGCGACGAGCGAGTCGAGCAGGCGCACGAGCCCGGGCTGCCGGAGGACCCGTCCGTCGGCCGGGTCGCCGTACACCGCCCGCCAGGAGGCCGAACCGCCGTGCAGGACCGCCGAGGCCGCGATGGTCTCGGACCCGGTGCGGGTGAGCGCGAACCCCTCGGCGTAGGCGCGTGCGTCCTCCGTCAGGCTCGCGAACGGCAGGCGACCCCACCGGGCGTGGAGGTCGAACCACCCCGCGACCGCACCGGGGACGGTGACGCTCGCGCCCCCGAAGGTCGGCATGACCGTGTGGCCGTCGCGCCGGAGTCGGTCCGGGGTCGCCGCGGCCGCCGAACGTCCCGAGCCGAGGTAACCGTGGAGGTCCCCGTCCCAGACGATGGCGAAGACGTCACCGCCGTACCCGCACAGGTACGGCGCCACGACGCCGAGCGCGAGGTTCGCGGCGATGATCGCGTCGACCGCGTTGCCACCCCGGGCGAGCACCCCCGCGCCGGCCGCCGATGCGAGGTGGTGGGGCGTGGCGAGGGCGGCACGGGGGAACCGGGCCGCCCGACCCGTGCGGGGTCCGGTCGTCATCGGCGGACACGATGGGGGCGGGCCATTCCCGCACCCTACGCGGCGGCTCCTCAGGTGCCGTAGGAACCGACGACGCAGACCACGCGCACGACCGACGGATCGGGGGTCGTCGCGCCGTTGTAGAGGCGGAACGTCCACGTCGCACCGTTCGCTGACGGCGACACGTCGAGGACCCGGACCTGCGAGTAGGACACGCTCCAGGACGGAGCGACGCCGACGGACCCGCTCGGGCACGACACCGAGGCCGTCGTGGCGGTGAGGCCGGCCGCGGTCACCGGGATCGAGGCGACCATGAAGGTGTTCACGCCGCTCGGACCCGTCGCACCCTGCGGACCGGTGGCACCGGGCGCGCCGTCGATGCCCGCGACACCGGCGACCCCATCGCGCCCCGCTGCACCGTCGGCACCAGGGACACCAGGGACGCCAGGGAGGCCAGGGAGACCCGTCGCACCAGCGGGACCCGTCGCACCGGGCATGCCGGTGGGTCCGACCGGACCCACCGGACCGGTCGCACCCTGCGGGCCGACCGCACCGCCGACCCCCGCGACCCCGTTGCGCCCATCCACACCCGACGGACCCGTCGGACCCGT
>JALRDW010000073.1 GCA_023262065.1 Acidimicrobiia bacterium
CTCGACCTCGGATCGAACTCCTTCCACCTGGTCGTGGCCGAGGTGCACCCGGACGGCACCTTCACGCCGACCGTGCGGGAGAAGGAGATGCTGCGGCTCGGCGAGGTCGTCGCCACGAGCGGCGAGATCACGGAACGGGCCGCCGACACGGCCGTCGCCGCCGTGCGCCGCATGCGCAAGCTCGCCGAGGCCGCCGGAGCCACCGAGCTCCACGCTCGGGCGACGAGTGCCCTCCGCACCGCGGCGAACGGGGACGACATCGTCGATCGGATCGAGCGGGAGTCCGGGGTCGAGGTCGACGTCATCGACGGTCTCGAGGAGGCCCGCCTCATCTTCACCGCGGTGCGCTCCGCCGTGGTCCTCGAGCCGGCCCCCGCCGTCTGCTTCGACCTCGGCGGCGGCAGCCTCGAGATCGGCGTCGGCGACGCGGCGGGCCTCGCCCTCGCGGCGAGCGAACGGATCGGCGTCGGCCGGCTCACCGCGACCTTCGTCCACAGTGACCCGCTCGTCCGCGAGGAGCGTCGGGCCATGCGGGACCACGTCGCGGCGACCCTGCGTCCCGTCGCCGAGGCGACATCGGCCCTCGCCCCTCGTCTCGCAGTGCTCTCGAGTGGCACGTTCGAGTCGATCGCGACCATGGTCGCCATCGCCCGCGACGGTCAGGCACCCGCCGCACTCAACCAGTTCACCTTCTCCGCCGAGGAGTTCCTGCCGCTCTACCGCCTCATCACCCGGGGATCACGGGCCGAGCGTCGGGCGATCCCGGGCATGGACGCCAAGCGGGTCGATCTCATCGCCGCGGGCGCCGTCGTCCTGCGGACGATCATCGACGAGTTCGGGTGCGACGCCTTCACCGTCTCCGACTGGGCACTGCGCGAGGGCATCGTCCTCGACGCCATCGCCCGGCACGACCCCGAGGACTGGTCGGACGATCCGTACGCGATCCGGCGATCCTCGGTGCTCGGCCTCGCCCGGCGCTGCTCGTGGCCGGAGTCCCACTCCCGCCACGTCGCCGGCCTCGCCCTCCAACTCTTCGACGGGCTGCGGGAACAGCACGGGCTGGCCGAACCGGACCGGGAGCTGCTCGAGTACGCGGCGCTGCTCCACGACATCGGGGAGCACGTGGCCCACGAGGGGCACGAGAAGCACGCGGCGTACCTCGTGGCCCACGGAGGACTCCGGGGGTTCGACCAGGACGAGCTCGCGATGCTCATCGCCCTCGTGCGGTGGCACCGGCGCGGCGAGGTGCGGGCCGACACGAAGCACGCACCGCTCGACGACCGGGCGCTCGACCGCTGCCGCACGCTCACTGCGATCCTGCGGGTGGCCGACGGTCTCGACCGCAGCCGTCACCAGGCCGTCGGCGGACTCTCGGTATCGGTCGCGCCGTCGCTCGCCCTCATCCGCCTGAGAGCCGGCGCCGACGCCGAGCTCGAGGTCTGGGGAGCCCGACGCAAACGGACCCTGCTCGAGGAGCGCTTGGGACGCGAGGTCGAGTTCACGACCCATCCGTCGGGGCGCTGACCGGCGGTCGCGCTCAGCCGGCGAGCGTCGTGTGGATGATGCGCGCCGTCGTCGAGACGACCTCGTCCCGCGCCACGCCGTACCCCTCGAGGTCCGTGTGGAAGGCGGCCATGCGTTCGAGCATCGCCACGAGGGCCGCGGCGGCGGCGTACGGCGCCACCCCGTCGCGGCGCGGCCGACCGTCGGCGTCGACCAGCAGTCGGGCGAACCCCTCGGTGAGGGGGCGGAGGGACTGGTTGCGGACGTCACGGAACCGTGCGTCGCCCTCCTGCGCCGCGAGGTTGCGCGTGCGCAGCACCGCCCGGTGGTCGTCCCAGTAGGTGAGGAACCCGTCCACGAACCGCTCGGCCGCCACGACCCCGCCCGGGCCCGACCATTCCTCGGCGAGCGACGCGCCGAACGCGAGCGCCTCCTCCCCCGCCTCCTCGGCGAGGACGAGGACCGCCGAGGGGACATCCCGGAAGTACTGGTAGAAGGTGGCCGGCGAGCACCCGACCTCGCGGGTGATGTCGACCACCTTGAGGTCGCGCAGCCCGCTGCGTTCGAGGACCGCCGCGGTCGTGTCCAGGATCCGCCGGCGGGTGGCTGCGCCGCGCCGACCGACCGCCCGGCCGTCGAGCGCGACGACCTCGGCGCCGGCGCCCCCGTCCGGACCCGTCGCGTCGGTCCCGACCGTCTCCTGCTCCGGCGCCATGGCGGGGCACCCTACCGGCCGTGCGAACATGGCCCCATGGGCCCCCTCGGCGAACTGCTGCGTCCGGTCTCCGCCGACCTCGCCGCCGCCTTCGACGACGTCGACGTCCCGGGCGCCCTGGCCCGCGTGCTCGGCCTCGGGACCCCGGCACCCGGGTCCGTCGCCCCACCGGAGATCCCGGCCGGTGCGACGGTCGCGGCGATCGTCGGACCCGGCGTGGTCGCGGGCGATGCTGTCGATGCGCTGCACCGGTTCGCCGACCGCGCGCGCATCGGCGTCGCGAACACGTGGGGGGCGAAGGGCGTGTACCCGTGGGACGATCCGCACCACCTCGGCACGGTCGGACTCCAACGCGACGACTTCTCACTGCTCGACCTCGACACGGTCGACCTCGTGCTCATGATCGGCACCGATCCCCTCGAATCGCCCGACACCGCCATCGACCGCCCTGTCGTCCACATCGACCCGCACGACCTCGACCGACTCCGGGTCACGCCGAACCGCGAGTTGCCGGCACGTCCGCGATTCTTCGACACGATCGCCGCGATCGCGGGTCCCGGGTACACGAGCGACGCGTGGCCCCGCCATCCGGCCCGGGCCGTCATCGACCTGAAGCGGGGCATCCCGCCCGGCGGCATCGTCACCGCCGAGCCGGGTCCGGTCGGGCTCTGGGTCGCCCGTACGTTCCCGACCGACCGACCCTCCCAGGTCGTCGTCCCGGCGTGGAGCCGTCCCGGCGCGGCCGCAGCGCTGGGGCTCCTCGCGGTGCTGCGCGGGCATCACGCCACCGCCGTCATGCCGGAACCGCTCGACGAGGTCACCGTCGAGGTCGCCCGCATCGCCGATCGACTCGAGGCGCCGGTGCGGTTCGAGCCCTGGGGGCCGACCGTCGACCTCTCGTGCACGGATGACCTCATCGCCGCCGCAGGACCGGTCGTGGCGTGGGGCGGCGGGCTCCGAGCGCCCTGACGCGGCACCGCGGGCGCATCGCTCGGATCGAGATCGGGCTTCTTCGCGCCCCGATCGGCTCCGAGAGCCCTACAACGGCACCGCCGGCGCATCGCTCGGATCGAGATCGGGCTTCTTCGCGCCCCGATCGGCTCCGAGAGCCCTACAACGGCACCGCCGGCGCATCACTCG
>JALRDW010000095.1 GCA_023262065.1 Acidimicrobiia bacterium
AGCTTCTGGGTCGAGATGCCGATCTCGGCCCCGAAGCCGAACTCCTCGCCGTCGGTGAACCGCGTCGACGCGTTGACGATCACGGCGGCGGCGTCGACCTCACGGGTGAAGCGGCGCGCTGCGTCGAGGTCGGCGGTCACGATCGCCTCGGTGTGCCCCGAGCCGTGCCGGTTCACGTGGTCGATCGCGGCGTCGAGGTCGACGGCGACCGCCACGCTCATCTCGAGGTCGAGGAACTCGCGGCTGAAGTCGTCCTCGGTCGCGGGCTCGATCGAGCCGACGACGGCCCGGGCCGCGACGTCACCGACGAGGCGGACGCCCGCACCCTGCAGGTCGGCGGCGATGCGGGGCAGGAACGCGTCGGCCACCGCAGCGTGCACGACCAGCGACTCGGCTGCATTGCACACGCTCGTGCGCTGGGTCTTGGCGTTCATGACGATGCTGGCCGCCCGGTCGAGGTCGGCCGCCGCATCGACGTAGACGTGGCAGTTGCCGTCGCCGTCGATGATGACGGGGACGGTGGCGTGGTCGCGGATGCTCTGGATCAGGGCCGGACCGCCGCGCGGGATGAGGCAGTCGACGTAGTCGGTGAGCTGCATCACGCCGACGGCGGTCTCGTGCGAAGGATCATCGACGAGGACGAGGCAGTCCGCAGGGAGGCCGGCGGCGGCGAAGCCCTCGCGCAGCGCCTCGGCCACCGCCAGGTTGGAACGCAGCGCGGTGCCCGAACCCCGCAGGATCGCGGCGTTGCCGGACTTCAGGCAGATGCCGGCGGCGTCCGAGGTCACGTTCGGGCGGTTCTCGTAGATGATCGCGACCACGCCGAGCGGCACGCGCACCCGCGAGATCTCGAGGCCGTTGGGGCGCCGCCACCCGTCGATGACCTCTCCCACCGGGTCCGGCAGGCCGGCGACCTGCCGCAGCCCGGCCGCCATGGCCGCGAGCCGAGCGTCGGTCAGGCGGAGCCGGTCGAGGGGGCCCGGCGCCATGCCGTCGGCCTCGGCCGCCTCGAGATCCCGGGCGTTGGCCGCCCCGATCGCATCGGCGTGGGCCTCGAGGCGGTCGGCGGCCGCCCCGAGGGCGTCGTTCTTCTGGCCGGTGCTGGCGGTCGCCAGGACCCGGGCGGCGTCCCGGGCCCGACGCCCGAGGTCGGTGACCGAGGCGGGGCGGGACATGGGGGCGGAGTGTAGTGGTGGGTCCGCGGAGGCCCTCCAACGGTTCCGGGCGACCGGCGCGGTGCGCGACGCGGCCCGACGGGACGGTGGAGGCACCGCGTCGGGTCGGCCGCGGAGCGGGCCGTGCATCCTGGGCGTGGACGGCTGCGGACGCGACGAGGGGCCGGGCGTACGCCTCGGCCCCTCGTCGGCGCTCTTCCCACCGTGGGTCCGATGTCGCCACCGGACCCTCCCCCCGTACCGGCGGGCGAGCGTTCTGGAGGCATTGTGACCCCGGGCACACCGCAGGGCAAGTCAAGGCTGGATCAACCGCCCGATCTCGGACGGATCGTTGGGACGCCGGTCGGGACCCGTCCGATCCGGACCTGCCGTCGGACGGATCAGGCCTCGGGCACCACGACGAGGTCGTCGGCGTGGACCACCTCGCCCGGCCGACCGTCGGGCAGTTCGTCGCTGCGGCGGCCCGCGACCGCGCGGATCCCGGCACTGTCGAGCCGCGTGAGCCCCTTGGCGAAGGTGCGGCCGTCGGGTCCGCGGATGTCGACCGCGGCGTCGACCTCGAACTCGCCGACGACCTCCCGCACGCCGGCGGCGAGCAGCGAGCGACCCCCGGCGGCCAGCGCCTCCCGTGCGCCGGCGTCGACGACGATGTGCCCGGTCGACGGTCGTGCGAAGGCGATCCAGAGCTTGCGCCCGGACAGCCGTTCCGCCCGCGGCTGCACGGTGGTGCCCACGCCGCCGCCCTCGAGCGCCGCCGCGATGACTCCGTCCGTCGCGGTCGCTGCGATGACCGTGCGCACCCCCGACCAGGACGCGATCCTCGCCGCCGCGAGCTTCGAGGCCATGCCCCCGCTCCCCCGCGCCGAGCCCGCACCACCGGCCACCACCTCGAGTTCGGCGTCGAGCGAGACGATCTCCTCGATGAGCGACGCGTCGGCGTCGAGGCGCGGGTCAGCGGTGTACAGGCCGTCCGTGTCGGTGAGCAGCACGAGCGCCTCGGCCCCGATCATGTTCGCGACGAGCGCGGCGATGCGATCGTTGTCGCCGAAGCGGATCTCGTCGTCCGCCACCGTGTCGTTCTCGTTGACGACCGGGATCACCCCGAGCTCGAGCAGCCGCAGCAGCGTCTCGCGGGCGTGCAGGTACTGGGACCGCTGACCGAAGTCGTACGGATCGAGGAGCACCTGCCCGGGCACGATGCCGTGCGCGGCGAGCAGACCCCGGAGGCGCTCGACGAGCAGCGGCTGACCGACCGCCGCGATCGCCTGGAGCGTGCGGATGTCGGACGGGCGCGCCTCGAAGCCCAGGGCCGGCAGTCCCGCGGCGATGGCACCGGAGAGCACGAGCACGAGTTCGTGCCCCGCGCTGCGGGCCGCCGCCAGTTCGTCGGCCAACTTCGACAGGGCGCCGAGGTCCAACTCGCCCCGTTCGGTCGTGACCGAGGACGTCCCGACCTTGATCACCGCGCGCACGCCCACCTAGAAGCCCTCCACGTACTCGAGTTCCACCGCGCCGATGCGCACGATGTCACCCTCCCGAGCCCCGGCCCGATGCAGTGCCCGCTCCACCCCCATGCGCCGGAACCGGTCGTGCACGTACTCGAGCGCCTCGAGGTTCGTCAGGTCGGCCATCGCCACCACCCGCTCCGCATTGCGGCCGCTCACGCGGTACGCACCGTCGTCGTCGCGCAGGATCGAGAAGCCCTCCTCCGCGGGCCGGTGCACGACGTAGGCCTCGCGCTCGACCTCGGCGGCCCGAGCCTCGTCGATGACCGTGCCGAGACGGCCGAGCAGGACCTCGAGCCCCTGCCGGGTCACGGCGGAGATCTCGAGGACGTCGTCGCCCTCGATGGTGTGGGTGGCCACATCGGCCTTGGTGCCGACCACGATCCTGGGACGGTCGAGCAGGTCGGGCCGGTACCGCTCGAGTTCGTCGAGGAGCACCGCCTCCTGATCCTCCGGCGTGCGGCCGTCGACCGGGGCGAGGTCGACGAGCACGAGGAGCACGCGGGCCCGCTCGATGTGCCGCAGGAACCGGTGACCGAGGCCCCGCCCCTCGGCCGCGCCCTCGATGAGGCCCGGGATGTCCGCGACCACGAACTCGTGGTCACGGAACCGCACGACACCGAGGTTCGGCTCGAGCGTGGTGAAGGGGTAGTCGGCGATCTTGGGCTTGGCCGCGCTCACCGACGCGATGAGCGTCGACTTGCCCGCGTTCGGGAACCCGACGAGCGCGACGTCGGCCATGAGACGCAGCTCGAGGTCGAGCCATCGCTCCTCCCCGTACTCGCCCTGCTCGGCGAACGACGGAGCCCGGCGGGCGTTCGAGAGGAACCGCGCGTTGCCGCGACCACCCCGACCGCCCCGGGCCGCGAGCCAGGTGTCGCCGTGGTTGACGAGGTCGGCGATCACCTCGCCGGTGGCATGGTCGCGGATCGTCGTGCCCTCGGGGACGGTGACCGTGAGGTCCGAACCCTTGTGACCGTGGCGCTTGTTGCCCGACCCGTGGGTCCCCGATTCGGCCCGCCGGTGCGGGTGGTCGCGGAAGGCGAGGAGGGACGCGACGTTGCGGTCGGCCCGGAGCCAGATGTCCCCGCCCTTGCCGCCGTCGCCACCGTCCGGACCGCCCTGGGGCACGTGGGCCTCCCGGCGGAACGCGACGCTCCCCGCGCCGCCGTCACCGCCGTGGACGTTGAGTTGGGCCTCGTCGACGAACCCGCTCATGTGGCCTCAAGGATAGGGATGGGGAACGGGCCGGATCGGGGATGCGCGCACCGGGACCGGCCGGGAACGACGACGGCACGGCGCAGCGCGCCGTGCCGTGGGGCCCGTACCCGGAACGAGTGTCGGGTCAGGCGGATTCGGTCGGGACGACGTCGACGAGGCGACGCCCGCGACGTCGCCCGAAGACGACCGTGCCGGGCGCGGTCGCGAACAGGGTGTCGTCGCCGCCACGGCCCACGTTGAGGCCGGGGTGGAACTGGGTGCCGCGCTGACGCACGATGATGGAGCCGGCGGTCACCTCGGTGCCGCTGTAGACCTTCACCCCGAGACGCTGGGCGTTGGAGTCACGCCCGTTCCGGGAGGAGGAGGCGCCCTTCTTCTTCGACATCGCTCGTGATCCTTGGTCAGCCGACCGAGATCTTGGTGATCTCGATGGTGGAGTAGTGCTGCCGGTGGCCCCAGCGCTTGCGCTCGTTGGCCTTCGACTTGTACGAGAACCCGTTGATCTTCGGACCGCGGGCCTCGCCGACGACCTTGGCGGTGACCTTCGCGCCCCCGAGCTTGGCCGGGGTCGCGAGGACGGCGTCGCCGTCGACCACGAGCACGGGGCGGAGGGACACCTCGGTGCCCTCGTCCGCGCCGAGGCGCTCCACGTCGAGGGTCTGGCCCTCGGTGACGCGGTACTGCTTCCCGCCGGTGCTGATGACTGCGTACATGGCGCGCGTGGGTCCTCTGGATCGATCTGGGGACCCGGGAGGCTACAGCATCGAGTGGTCGACCGTGAAACCGCGGCCCTGGCAGGCCGGGCAGGCCTCGGAGAAGGACTCCACGAGCCCCTCCGAGATGCGCTTGCGGGTCATCTCGACGAGGCCGAGTTCCGAGATCTCGAACACCTGGGTCCGGGTCTTGTCCCGGGCCAGGGCGTCCCGGAGGACCCGGACGACCTCGTCCCGGTTCCCCTTGACCTCCATGTCGATGAAGTCGATGACGATGATCCCACCGATGTCACGGAGCCGGAGCTGGTGGGCGACCTCCTCGGCCGCCTCGAGGTTGTTGCGGAACACCGTCTCCTCGAGGTTGGACCGACCCACGTTCTTGCCGGTGTTCACGTCGATGACCGTGAGCGCCTCGGTCCGCTCGATGATGAGCGAACCACCCGAGGGCAGCCAGACCTTCCGCTCGAGCGCCTTGTGGAGCTGCTCGTGCACGTGGAACCGCTCGAAGATGCCGAGGTCGGGCTCGTCGTAGAACTCGACCCGCTCCGCGAGCTCGGGCGCGATCGCCTCGACGTACCCGCGCACCTCCTCGTAGAGCTCGCGGTCGTCGATGACGATCGAGCGGTACTCGGTGTTGAACTCCTCCCGGATGACGCGCACGACGAGCGGGGGCTCGCGGTGGAGCAGGCAGGGCTTGCCGGCCCGCTTGGCCGCGTCAGCGATCGCCGCCCACTCGGCCTTGAGTCGCTCCATGTCGCGGGCGAGTTCCTCGGCCGAGGCACCCGCCGCCGCGGTGCGCACGATGAGCCCGGCGTCGTCGGGACGGATGGCGTCGAGCACCTTGCGGAGACGCTTGCGCTCCTCGTCCGGGAGTCGCTTCGAGATGCCGTAGGTCTGGGGTTGTCCGGGCACCATCACGACGAACCGGCCGGCGAGGCTCACCTCCTGGGTGAGGCGGGCACCCTTGGCCCCGATCGGGTTCTTCGTGACCTGGACGATGACGTTCTGCCCGTTCCTCAGCAGGCTCTCGATGCGCGGCTGCTGCGAGTCGACCTCGCTGGGGTCGAAGGTGACGTCGCCGCGGTAGAGCACCCCGTTCTTCGGCGTGCTGATGTCGATGAACGCGGCCTCCATGCCCGGGAGCACGTTCTGGACCCGCCCGAGGTAGATGTTGCCGTCGATCTGCGTCGCGTCGTCGGTGGGCCGGCTCACGTAGTGCTCCGTGAGCACCCGGCCCTCGAGCACCGCGAGGTGCACGACCCCGTCCGGCGCCCGGTGGACACACATCGTGTACCGGCCGGTCGGCCGGCCCTTGCGGCTGCGACCCCGCCGGCGCTCCAGTACCGACTCGTCGAGGTCGTCGATGTCACTCGCCGGACCCAGGTCGCGCACCGCGGCGACGCCACCCGTCGTCGATGCTCCGGTGCCACCGGCGCCACCGCGACCACGGCCACGACCCCCACGACGACGGCGCTTCTTCGCACCCCCGGTTCCGGCGGCGGCACCCGTCGCGCCGGCCGGCGCGACCGGGGCCGGGCGGGAGTCGCCGATCTGGGGTTTGGGGGCCGGACGCGAGTCGCCGATACGCGGCTTGGCCGGCGCCTCGCCCACCCCGGCCTCCTGGGCGGCCCGGGCCGCGACGTCCTCGGTGGTGAGTCCCCGGTCGGCGGACGGGGCGCTGTGGTCATCGCCCCCGGGCGTCGGCGCGGTATCCGGGGTCGATGCGGGCCGCGCCGGGTCGGCCGGCGCCGCGCCACCCGCCGGACGGTCGCGCTCGGCCGCGTCGCCGCCGTTCCCCGCCGCGTTCGGACGCTTGCGGTTGCGCCCACCGCGCGAGCCGCGCCGCCGACGCGGGCGCGGGGTGCCGTCGGGGTTGAGGGCCGGGCCACCGCCCGGGCCGCCGGACGTTCCCTCGCCGGCTCCACCTGCGGTGCCCCCGGCGCGGGCCGGGGCGTCGTCTCCGGCCGGTGCGGCCGAAGGCGCGCGCTCAGGCGCGGGCGGCGTCCCGGGGTTCGGGGACTTCGGCGTGCTGGACGGGTCGCCGCTCGACCCGGTCGGGGCCGGGGTCTGCTGCTCGTCGGACATCGTGACCTTCTCTCATGACGCGCGTGCCTCCACGGCACGCAGCGCGTCGGCGTCGAGCGGTTCGCACCGCGCCTCGCCGCGCTCGATCCACTGGGCGGTCCGGAGGACCCGCAGGTCGCGGTACGCGTCGCCGAGGACGGCGACGAGCTCCGCGGGGCGGACCCCCGGCTGGGTTGCGACTTCGGCGTGCAGCACCGTCCCGACCTCGCCGGGCCGCAGCACCGAGAGGTGCCGGATGCCCGGACGGATGTCGACGGTGTCCTCACGCCCCTTACGGGTGCGGGTGACCGGGAGTTCGGTCGCCGAGAGCACGGCGGCGATCCGGTCGGTGAGGGCCGAGCCGTCGACGGGAGCACCCTCGACGGTGACGACCTCGATCTCCCACTCCACGGCCGTCACCGACTCCTGGAGCGCCGGGGCTCGATCCACGAGGTGCACCGCACCCGTGACGTCGATCCCCTCGGGCAGGGCGGCGGACACACGGCCCGGCAGCGCATCGAGATCGAGATCCCGGGCGAACCGCACGTCCATGTACTCGGCCACCGACTCGTGACCGACCGACAGCGCCAGGCCGAACGAGACCTGGGGTCGGGGCGAGAAGCCCTCGGTGAGCGCGATCGGCAGGGCCTCGATGCGGAAGGCCCGGTCGAAGGCGCGCGCCGCGTCCCGGTGCGAGATGAAGCGCACCTTGCCGAGTTCGGAGAACCGGATGCGGACCGGGAACCCGACCTCACCGCGCACCGGCGGCCTCCTTCGAGGAGAGCAGGCGGACCGGGACCGCTCCACCGACGCTGAGGTCCTGCCCGGTGCCCTGGCTGCCGCCCGCGGGCGCGACGGGCGAGGCCACCACGTGCTCGAGGGCGTAGTCGGTGCACACGCCGCAGTCATAGCAGGGGGTCCACCGGCAGTCGGGGAGGCCGTGCTCGGCGAGGGCCGCCTGCCAGTCCTGCCAGAGGAAGTCCCGGTGCAGACCGGCCCGGATGTGGTCCCACGGGAGGATCTCGTCCTCGGTCCGGTGCCGGGTGGTGAACCACTCGGGGTCGAGTCCCTCGGCCGCCATGGCCTCGGTCCACCGGTCGAGCGCGAAGTGCTCGCTCCACTCCTGGAACACGCCACCCGCCCGCCAGACCCGCTCGATGACCCGCCCGATCCGACGGTCCCCGCGGCTCGCGATGCCCTCGGCCATGCTCGCCGCCGGGTCGTGCCAGGACAGCTTCACCGCACTGCGTCGGGTCGCATCACGCAGCAGCCCGACCTTGCGCTGGAGTTCGGCGGCCGAGTTCTGCCCGAACCACTGGAACGGGGTGTGGGCCTTCGGTACGAACCCCCCGACCGAGGCCGTGCAGGAGGCGCCCTTCGTGTATCGCTTGCCGATCTCCACGACGTTGCGGGCCATGTCCGCGATCCCGAGCGTGTCCTCATCCATCTCGGTCGGCAGGCCGATGAGGAAGTAGAGCTTCATGCGCCGCCACCCCTGCGAGAAGGCGCCGTCGACCGCGGCGTAGAGGTCCTCCTCGGTGATGAGCTTGTTGATGACCTGCCGCAGGCGCCACGAGCCGCCCTCGGGGGCGAAGGTGAGTCCCGTCCGGCGCACCCGCTGGATCTCGCTCGCGATCCCCACGGTGAACGCGTCCACCCGCAGCGACGGCAGCGAGACCCCGACGTTGCCGCAGCCCTCCTGCCCGTCCACGATGCCGCCGACGAGCTCGGTGATGCCGGAGAAGTCCGCGCTCGACAGCGACGTGAGCGCGACCTCGTCGTACCCGGTGCGCTTGAGCCCCTCGGCCACCATGGTGCGGGCCTGCTCCAGCGGCCGCTCCCGCACCGGACGCGTGATCATGCCGGCCTGACAGAACCGGCACCCGCGGGTGCAGCCCCGGAAGATCTCGACGTTGAGTCGGTCGTGGACCACCTCGATGAGCGGCACGAGCTGGTTCTTCGGGTACGGCCAGTCGGCGAGATCCGCGATCGTGCGCTTGTCGACGGCATCGGGGACGTCGGGGTACCGGGGCCGGACCGCACGGATCGCCATGCCCTCGTACTCGACCTCGTACATCGATGGCACGTACACGCCGGGGAGGAGCGCGAGTTCGTGGAGGACCGCCTCGCGCCCGCCCACGCGCCCGCCCCGCTTCCAGTCGCGCACGATCTCGGTGATGTCCCCGACCGCCTCCTCGCCGTCGCCGATGACGAACGCGTCGATGAAGTCGGCCATGGGCTCCGGGTTGAACGTCGCGTGCCCGCCGGCGATCACGATCGGGTCCTCGTCGCGCCGGGCCTCGCCCCGCACCGGGATGCCGCCGAGGTCGAGGCAGTTGAGGACGTTCGTGTACACGAGCTCGGCGGCGAGGCCGAACGCGATCACGTCGAACTCGGCCGCCGGCCGGTGGGTGTCCACGGAGAAGAACGGCACGGCCCGGTCGCGCATGAGCGCCTCGAGGTCGGTCCAGGGCGCGTAGCCGCGCTCGGCCGCCGCATCGGGGCGTTCGTTCAGGATCTCGTAGAGGATCTGCAGTCCCTGGTTGGGCAGCCCGACCTCGTAGGTGTCGGGATACACGAGCAGCCAGGACACTCCGTCGGGGCGATGGACCGGACGCAGGGCGCCCCGTTCCATCCCGATGTAGCGGGCGGGCTTCTCGACCCCGGCCAGGAGCGGTTCGATCCGCGGCCAGAGGGCAGTCATCTCGTTCCGGACTCTACCCGCCCACCCCCGACGGCACGGTCGTCGTCGTGGTCGAGGTGGACGAAGTGGTGGTGGTGCTCGACGAGGTCGTCGTGGGCGCCGCCGTCGTCGTGGTCGGGGCCGCCGTGGTGGTCGTCGTCTCCTCGGAGAACGGCGCCGGGACCCGGGGCCCGTTGAGCACGTAGACCGGGGTGCCCGGCGGCATCGACGCGAAGAGCCAGTCGGCCGAGGTCATGGGCACTCGGGCGCACCCGTGGGATGCGGGGTACGGAGGGACCGAGGTCGCCCCGTGCACCGCGATCCCGCCGTTGAAGTAGGAGGGGCTGTAGAGCCGACCGAGGTTGCCGTTCTGCCAACCCCGGTACTTGCCGTAGACGCGGTAGGCACCGCCGGGCGTCACCGCGGTGCTGCAGCGCCCGTCGACGCAGAACCGCTCCCCCGAGCCCGTCGACACCGGCACGATCTTGAACAGCGACCCGCCGCGCACGAAGAACAGGACCTGTCGGGCGACGTCGATCTCGACGTGGGTGCCGCCCGCCCCCGGCACCATGAGGGGCGGCACCGTCGCGGACGCGAGGCGAGCCAGCACGTCGTCCGTCACGCGGCCGGTGCGGGCCATCCCGTTCACCTTCTGGAAGGCGTACACCGCCTGCTGCGTCGCCGGCCCGAACGTGCCGCTGACCTCGGGCAGGTCGTACCGGAGGTCGACGAGTCGCTGCTGGAGCTCGGTCACCGCAGGACCGCTCGCCCCCATGCCGATGCCGGCGGGAGCCGGGGCCGGCGCGCCCGCCGTGGTCGTGGTCGGGGCGACGGTCGTCGTGGTCGTCGATGTCGACGTCGTGGTGGTCCGACGGGTCGTCGCAGTGGCCTCCTCCGCCGCCGTCGACCCCCCACCGCAGGCGGCGAGGACCACGCCGAGTGCGGCGAGGATCGCTCCGGAACGGACGTGCATCACGGGACCTCGTCGGGTGCTGGGGATTCGTCAGGTGAAGCGGCGCATCGACACGTTCGCGACGAGTCCGACGCAGGCGAACGACACGAGTGCCGAGGAGCCGCCGTAGGACATGAATGGTAGCGGGATCCCGGTGATCGGCATGATCCCCATCGTCATGCCGACGTTCTCGAAGATCTGGAAGGCCAGCATCGCGACGACCCCCACACACAGCAGGGTGCCGAAGAAGTCGTTCGAGAGCACGGCCATCCGCCAACTCCGCCACACGACGATGCCGAAGAGCACGAGGAGCAGACCTGCGCCCACGAAGCCCAGTTCCTCCCCGACCGCGGTGAAGATGAAGTCGGTGTGCTGCTCCGGGACGTGGCCGAGACTCGTCTGGCTGCCCTTGAACAGGCCCTGACCGGTGACCCCGCCGTTGCCGATGGCGGTCTTCGACTGCT